>DAOVGR010000017.1 GCA_030672305.1 Thermoplasmatales archaeon
CAACAACACCAGACTTCTTCCTCTTAACAAACAAACCCTTCCTAGAAACACCAACAACATCCTTACCACTAGGCCTAAACTCCTTCTTCCTAAAACCAAAACCCTTACCTTTAGACCCAACCTTCCTCTCCTTAGACCTAAGCTCCCTCTTCCAAGCCTTCAACTCCTTCCTATCAACCCTCTTAGCCTTCCTATCAACACCAACAACATCATCAACCTCATCAACAACTACAAAATCATTACTAACAGTATCATCCTCAACCTCATCAACAACTACAAAATCACCACTAACATCAACATCCTCAAGTCCAGTTCTAAGCTCCTTTTCCCAAGATTTATGCTTTTTCTCTCCCGATCTTAATTCCTTACTATGAGCTTTTAACTTCTTCCTATGAGCTTTTAACTCTTTCCTTCGAGCCTTTAACTCTTTTCTCTTAGCTTTCTTATCTATTTTAGGATCTTTCACTTTTTCCTTTTCTGTTTCATCAAAAATACGAGGACTTTTATCGGATGGTGGTATAATTTCTTTTGATATTTCTTTAAAAGTAGGTATTTGATTTTTAGATGAATTCCATTTAAGTTCTTTGTTATCAACTGAGCTTACTTTTTTAGTATTAAGAGGTCTTTTTTCAGAATCTGTTTTAATATGTCTTTTATAGATACTTTCTTTTTCTTCTTTAAACTTAGATTGAGATTCTTTTTCAATTAGTCTGTTTATATCAGAAATCACCATATCAAAATCTTTTGAATCTATTAAATCTCTTAGAGTAGAAGGGGTTGAATGACCATTAAAAATTTCTTCTTTACTTTTTTCTTGCTTTTTTAATTTTTTTGCGTTATTTCCACCAGATTCTAAATCAAATTGCTTATTTATTTTCTCAGTATCAGAAGGAAATTCATCTAGATCATTCTTATCATCAGTATTTTTTTTGTTACTTAGCAATTCTGCATCTGGTGAATCTTCGGATTTTGTTTTAGGTTTTTTTCTTAAATAAAATACAGTATTTTTTTCTTTATTTTTTAGTGAAAATTTTTCAATATTTATTTCTTTTAATTCTGAATTATTTAATTTTTCTTTTTTCTTTTGTAATATTTTATCAACTTTGTCTTCTATATTTGAAAGGTTAACTTTTTTTGATTTAGTTGTTTTATTGATATTTTTATTCATAAAACATCTTTCCTCTTAGGAAAAAATTAGTACTACCTTCAATTCTAACTTTTTTTTTGCATCCACATCCCTCTTTTCAGTATGCATCGGTTGCTAATTTAACAATAATTAAGCCAACTAAATATTAATTTTTAGTCTCAGGCGCATCTCATCCAATTACTTTTGTTATACTATAATTAATATTTATATGTTTCTTAAACTGTAAATTTATTAGATTTTAGACAAGTTTATAATTAGTTTTTTAATCCTGTATCTAACTTGGGCCCATAAGGTAGTCTGGATATCCTATCGGCCTTCGGAGCCGATAACTGGGGTTCGAATCCCCATGGGTCCGTAGATGCATTTGTAGATGCCTGAGAATTATAACTAACAGCTTTTATAAAATTGAAATACTCCTGTAGTTTATTCTCAAAGAATCTACTAAGATTAAGACCGTGATTCCTAGCTTTCTTAACCAAATCTCCATCCACAAGAAGATTCAACGCCTTTCGATTCATGCGTATCAATACGTATAGACTTGTATATAAATGCCATTATAACCAGTCATAATCCGTTGACCTTAAAAAATTGATTCATATAGAGCTTTCAGGTTAATTACTTAGGCAAATGATAACGAATTTGAAATATATATTGATAGATAGTAATGTACTAACAGGTTTACCTATTTAGAGTAGTCTATTCTATATTGTATCTCCTTTCCCTCATTAATTCCCTATAGTACTTAATATGCTGATGTCTTGAAAGACACTGGAATGTTCTCCATTCTTTACAATTTCTACGGATTAGTTCTTCACCTTGTTTTCTCATCTCTGATACAATCTTGCCAATATACCACTTTGACACATCCCATTTCAATGCAATAACATCATATTCTTTTCCTTGTAGAATATCTGCTTTAATTCCTTCAATCCTATGTAATTTGTCAATTGGAATATCATCATTGTTTTTATTCAAGGTTGCACCTTCCCACTTATTATATCATCTACAAGGATAGAAAAATCTATAATAAAATTCTTAAATATAGGTTTTAGTGTCTTTGGATTAATATTTCCAGATAATATCTGAGCATCTATTGGAATAACATTGATAGTATCATTCTTACACCAAGCTCCGATATCTTTTATATGCCTCTTGTTTATAGCTAGAATCCAATAACGTTTCCTTTGGGGATCATTTTTCATAAATCTATCTAATATTTCTGATTTATATGTAGAATATGATATTCCTCCTTGATAATATCCCCAATTCTTCATCTCAACAAACAAATTATATTTCTTAGAATTAATATTAAACTTAGAAGAAAAATCTATTCCACCCATTCCTGTTAGAGTTGGATTAATTTGCTCTTCTATAGTAAATGTTTTACTACTTCCAGAAATAGCATAAAATCCTCTATCTAAAAATACCTGTTTAACCCCATATTTACAAAATATTTCTCCAACATCTCCTTTGTCGTTATCAGTGATTGGTTGTTTTTTATATATTCTGTTGCATTTTTTATGTAGTACTTGAACAACAGCATCTATTTCACTCATCATCATTGTATTAGCATCTGAAGATTGTTTAAAAACCCTATTAAATAATAGTAGGGTAATGATTGCTAATTCGTTATGAAATAATCTTAATTAACTTAGTTGAACACATATTCATCCACGAATCTGAAAATATAGTTATATAGGATGGATATAGAATAAACAGTATATGACTAAAATAGCTCATTGTTTAAATTCAAGAGGAGGGCTAGAATCTGATAAGTACTAAAAAAGTGGCTATATTTGCCACTTTTAAGTCAAAAAGTGGCTCTATTAGCCACAATTTTTGAATCACATCAAACCCCTACCTTTTTGATGCATATAAATCAATTTAAGCCATTATTATATATTTTCTCCTTATAAAATACTATAACTGGATCATTGAGCTATTTTCATCTTCAACACTCAAAATCTATATCCTGCATTATCCCAGCACAAGATACACAGACTTCCCCAATCATCTCATCTTCTGTATGTTCCTCACCACAGATAGG
Source organism: Thermoplasmatales archaeon (assembly GCA_030672305.1). Taxonomy (GTDB): domain Archaea; phylum Thermoplasmatota; class E2; order DHVEG-1; family DHVEG-1; genus SG8-52-3. Next base: position 3,195 of record DAOVGR010000017.1, read on the forward strand.
GCAATAGGGCATCATATCACTCTTATTAAACCCAGTAGTCTTTCTAGCAATGGGAATCGTTCTAATAGCCATTCATACCATAGATATGATGATGCTCTGGTTCTTGGAATATTAACAGTTTTAGTACCCTCTGGACTAATTGAACCATTGGTATTTTCAGCTCTTGCCTTAATCAAATAGTAACCCCTCTCAGTCCAAGTATGACTAACCTTAACATCTGTACCTGAAGAATAAAAATCTGTTATCTCAGAATTACCATCACCCCAATCAATATGGTATTTTACATCATAGTCATTAGGATCTTCAGCGTTGAATATGTATTCATATTCTGTTCCAACTTTACCATTTCTTGGTCCTTTTATAGTTGGAGCTTCAGGTAATTGAGATATGCTTCCAAAACAATATATAATATCACTAGCACAAAGATAAACACAACCATTTGCAATAGCTGGGGAAGAATCCACCATTCTAGTTGTATAATGATGCCATATATACTCCCCAGTATAAGCATCCAAACAATAAATTCTATCATCATCTGAACCAATGTAAACCTTACCATCAGCAACAGCAGGAGATGACTCTACATATAAATCTGTAGTATAGCTCCAGATTAATTCTCCATTAACTGAATCCAAACAATAAACATTATAATCCCATGAGCCAAAGTAAACCTTACCATAAGCTATTGCAGGAGAACTATACACCCAGTTACCTGTTTTGTAATTCCAAATCAACTCACCAGTTTCTGCATCTAAACAATACATATTTTTATCCTTTGAGCCAACATAGACCTTACCATCAACAACAGCTGGAGAAGACATCACCCACTCTTCAGTATTGTATTTCCAGATTAAATCACCATTAGAAGCATTCAAACAATAAAGCTTATTATCCATTGCACCAAAATATACCTTACCATAAACAACTGCAGGTGTAGAAAGCACAGAAGAACCTACATGATAGCTCCAATATACTTCACCATCATCAGCATCAAGACAAAATAGTTTACCATTTTGTCCAGAACCAATATAAACATAACCATCTAAAATTGCAGGAGATGACCCATATCTCGTACCAGTATCATAGGACCAAATAAAATCACCAGTTTCAGCATTTAAACAATAGATAATGCCATTATTACAACCAAAATAGACCTTTCCATATGCAACAGCTGGAGTTGATTCAATTTCTAGCCAATCTCCGATACAATAACTCCAGATTAAATCACCAGTTAAAGCATTTAAACAATAAAGTTCATTATCATAATCCCAAAAGTAAGCTCCAAAATAGACCTTATTATCTACTATTACAGGGGAAGAACTTACATAACCATATAAAAACTCATATAACCATATATATTCATTTGTAACAGGTGCAGAAGAAGTCGAGAATCTAGTATTTTGAAGGTCATGATGATACATTGGCCACCAATCAAAAGCAGATGTAGATTTAGCTTCATTATCCAAAATAAGACTATTTTCATTATTCTTTAAATTATAAACAGCTATGGATGGAGTAATAAATAAAATCAAAAGCAGAATTGTTATTCCAAATGAAATAAGGGTATCTTTTCTCATAAGATGGCTCCTTTGTTAGCTTGAATCTTCAATAAAAACATGTAATGCTCCTCCTATAAAATATGTTGGAAATTCAAATGTCTGTATCTTTATTCCTGTAAATCCGATAATACCAGTTCCAGCTTCGATTAATAATCGTTCCTTCATCATTCCATCTAATCCACCATGCCAATATTTTAATCCCCTTAAGCCAAATGAAATAATAGTTCCATAGTCACTATATAATAGAACATTCTGTGCAAAGCAAAACGGATTATACCAGCTTATTACAAATTCAACAAATAGTAGAATAAATAAAGTTAAATCCCAATATTCGAGCACACCCAATGAATCTAAAAAATATGCCATTTGAAATATAGCTGCATAAATAATAGGATGAATAAAATAAGGAGACATCACCCTACCAGCAATTAAACATAAAGAATTCTTAGATCCTTCGTCAAATCCCTTTTTATTATTATATCCTCTCTCCAGGATTCTCAATAATTTTGGATTTTGGTTATAGCTAGTAACAAGTTCCTCAGTTTCCTGTATTCCAACATCTCCCAATAATCCTAAATTATTCAATTTAACAACAGCGTCTTTATAAATTTCAACAGAGTCCTTGATTGAAGTAGACAGATTTAAACGTTCATAAATTGAATCAAATAAAGCATCTAATTCCTTAAATTGCTCTTTTGTAAGTTGTGTAGTATATTCCTTATTAAGTCCAATAAACTCTGTAGTAACATCATAATATTCAACATCAATATTTTCTGGTTCTACTGTTGCTATTGCTGGTTGAATACCAACACCTATAAAAAGAACTATAACTCCGACTACAAGAGACTTATACAATATTCTTTCCTCCATATTTCTTCTCCCTCTTATTTTACATCTGGTAGTGGATATTTAAATGTTACAATAACCAATAGATAGTATTAGGAATTATTATCTCAACAGGTTTAGCAGTCTTTCCAGCAATGGGAAACGCTCTAAAAGCCATAGGAACAAAGAGTTATATGTTGCTCTATATCTTGGAATTTCTACTTCAAGTTCAGCCCAATCACTCTCACTACAGAAGTCTCTCATCTTAGCTTTAATAATATATGTTCCTGTCTCATTCCATATATGACTATGCTTTATTTGTTCACCACCAAGGTATGGTCCTATCCAACCTGTTGAGTCTCCATCCCCCCAATCAACCCATATATAAAAATCATCAGGGTCAGGGTCAATAACATCAAATACATATTCATATTCTACACCTGGTTTTCCACTATTTGGACCATAAATTTTTAGTTCTGGTGGAGTATCTGCAATAATTACATCTACATTTTTATAATAATGATCATCAAAACCATCATTATCAAATACTTTCAAAATTACAAAATATGTTCCAACTTCACAATATTTATGATACACTACCTCTCCATTACCTGTTGTTCCATCTCCAAAGCTCCAACTCCATTCAACAATTTCACCATTGTAATCACCTGATAATGAGGCATTGAATATTGATGTTTCATTGTCATATGTAAATTCTGCATATGGGGGACCATAAAGATGAATCAAAGGATATAAATCTTGAGCATTTGCATCACCTGGAACAGTATAAGGATAATCTACAATCCCATCACTGTTATTATCCCATGCCCCTTCTGATGGTTCATCAAAATCAGACCAATAATTGCCTTCCTGAAGTGTAGGATTATACATATAATTTCCACTAAATTTAACATTAATCCAGCAGTCTATGAAGTTATTATGATAGACTATATTATCATGGGATTCTTGAACATCTGAAATTTGGAACCATCCATTGACAAATGTGTTACAATATACTTCGTTGTAATGTGAACTTTGACTTGGACTACAACCAGAAATATTACCAAAATAATTATATCTAATCGTGTTATAATTACCATCTGGATTAAGTGAGATACCACCATAATCAAATGAGTTATATTCCCAAAGATTATAATCACAGTTATATAATGTCCTGATGTTTATACTAGATATAGTGTTATTATGGAACCAGTTATTATTGCACCCAGATTCGAATCTTATTCTTTCTAATGCTTCATAACCTGAGTGTTCAAAGTGATTATTATAAAAATTATTATAACTAGAACCAATCAAATACATTCCTCGTGAATTTCCATTATTCCTTATTGTAAAACCTAAAATATGTATACCATTAGCTGTAATATAAACAGCATTACCACTACCACCGCCATCTATAAATGTAACATTCTTGTGCTCACCAATCAAATACAATTGCTTGTTTAATGTGATATGTTCATAATAAGTTCCGTTGTATACATAGATAGTATCACCATCACTTGCATCATCTATAGCACCCTGAATAGATGTATAGTTTCCTTCTCCTGTTCCACCAACATACAAGGTGTTACCATTTGTAATCGGATTATTAGATTCCTTTTCTACTATAGTGCCTATTGATGGATTTGCAAATATTCCAATCAATAAAATTATGACTCCAATAACCAGCGTCTTATTAAACAAAACAGGGTTTCTATCCATATTCTCTTATCCTCCCTCAATAATATCATCTGATAAAGAGTATATAAATGTTTTAGATAGTGTGTCTTTGTAATATAAACCTACACTAACTATAAGGAGATTATTGGATGTTCATATTCACATCCAATCTATTTTTTCAGGCAAGGGCAATATCTGTTGATGTTCTTATGCATATTTCATTCAAATGTAATCATAAAACATATCACAGTCTAATATAACCATTGTGAAAAATATAATACTAAGAGGAATAAAAGTAAAAAAACTTAAAATACCAAAAATAATACCAAAAATAAGAGATAATATTGGACTTGAAGTAATCCAAAATGTAAATATTTGATAAGGGATAAAAAAGATAAAAAACACACCAACAGAACCAATTAAAAGTATCTCAAGATAATCACAAAGAACAGGAAACATTTCATCAGAGTTTATCTCCTTATTCATCTTATATATTTCATCTAATAACTGAGTATCCTTAATCTCTATAGATTTTATCATCTCTAATGCTTTATCCTCACCAAGAACATTAGTAATCTCAATACCCTTATTGTAGCATTTATCAAGATACTCAACAGACATAGATGGTTTAGTGAAAAACATATTAAACATTAGTCTTGGATTTCTCAATAAGAGTTTACGATAGACACTCCTATCAATATCAACCTTAAATAAATCATAATTGTATTGCTCTAACAAATCTTTTACATCTGGGTTATTAGCAATATCTATGATAGTTTGAAATAGGTAATCCTTTGGTTCAACAGATATTTCTTCTTTTGTTTCTACTATTGCTACACTTGGTTGTATAGCAAGTCCAAGAAACAATAGGATAACACTAACTACCAATCCTTTACTTAACATTATTTCTTTCATATTTTAACACTTATTATGAGATATACACTTCTAATATCGAAAATCTGTTTAAATTAAAAACATATTTATCTATTGTTTTAGTAGCCCAATAAAATGTTATCTTATAATCGTGTCCTAATGGTAAAAATTTAAAGAATTTGAAACCTAATTTAGTAATCCCAATTCTAATGTTACCTGTATCTAAATCCATACAAGTAACAAAAACTCCTGTTGGTGGATGTGAAGGTATGAATTCGCTTATCCAAATTGTAAGATAGATTATAATAAAACTTCTTCCACTTAACCTTCCTTTCTCATTATTTCCTGTCTCAATATTCTTATTTGAATCTGATAAAGCAAAAACAGGTTGAATACCAACTCCAATAAAAAGAGCTATAACTCCAACTACCAGAGACTTATACAAAACAGGATTTTTATACATATTTCCTAACTCCCTCATATTTTACATCAGATATAGGATATTTAAATGTTACAATAACCCAGATAGAGTGCCAGTAATTCAATTAAAAAGTAATGTATCAACAGATGTATCTATTTACAGTACAATACACTATCTCCCCTGTTAATATCCCTATGCACTTATACTATACCTTACTCAGAGCCAGTTTCCATTACCTTATCATATATACTCTTAAGGTCCTCTTCTGACTGATAGTTATAATGCATCAGATCAACGTCACCTTTTAGGCTATGTCCCATTAGTATCTTCTTTATTGATGTAGGTCCACCACGTCTGTCCCATTCTTGACTAAAGTATTTACGTAGGTCTTTAACCTGTATTGGTGCATCTTTGAATAATCTGGTAATGTGGCTTTGTGAAAACAATGCTTTTAGATGCATATCACTCTTAAAGTATCCTAGGTATTCCTCCAATGCATCTTGAGCTTCTATATTAAAAAAGGATATCCTACTAATCTTAGTCTTTGTACTCTGACCATTCGAGGGATTGTGGTTAATATGAACAGTTCTTTTATCTAGATCAATGTCATCTATGGTAAGTTGATATAATTCTTCAGCACGTAATCCTGATGTAATACCTAATTGAATGATTGCATTAATCTGTTTATAGAATTTATTACCTTCAAAATAGCTTAGTGTACAATTAATATCATCTTTTGTAATCCTTTTTGGAATATAGTTAGGTTCTGATGGAGGTTTAAGATTATCAGCCCAATCTATACGTAAAAACCTGAGGAACTTACGTATTTGATATACTCTCTTCCTATAGCTTGTGGTAGTATACTTATCTTGTAGTCTTTTTAGGTAATCTAATGTTTTATCTTCATCTATAGACCAATTAACATAATTTAGATATCTCTCTAGAGAAACTCTAACATCATATAGCCATCTGTCTGTTATCCCATTGATACTGCGTAACTTGATGAACTTATCAAACTTATCTTTCCCTATAGAATTAGTTACTTCAATCGCCTTCGGAGCCGATAACTGGGGTTCGAATCCCCATGGGTCCGCTACCCTTTCAATAGGAGAATTATAAATTGAAAAAACATTCTATTTTATTAACAACTTCTCTACAAGTAATGTAAAAACTTGAAAAAATAGGAGTTTCTTATTTATAGCTATATATACGTAAAAACTTAATATTAACTTTTATATAAAAAGGTATAAATATAACAAATTAATTATTATAAATGCGGGTAAAGGAAGTATACAAGAGGAGTGATTAAACCTCTTCTTCTTTTAGTATCCCATCCTTTCCTCTCACCAATATTTCCTTTACCCTTAAAAAAAAAGATATGTTTTAATAAAAATATATTAAAAATTTAAAGAATTTCTTTTATATAATTAAAAAGATTATTGTATTTCATCATCTTTTTTAAATATATTTTTTCGCTTATCCCAAAATAGTCCATATTTATTTTTTATAACTTTTTTTCCCTTATGGATTAAATGATAATATAACGCATCTTCGTATAGTTGTTTTTTTCGTTCATCTGAGGCATTCATTATTTCACAATAAATGCTTTTTATGTTTGCGTATAAATGGTTTATTTTACACGAGTTACCTACTTTCTTTACATCTGTTATCAAAAAAAAATGATAAATATAAATTACTCCAGCTCTTACTGATTAATATTATTAAAATAGAAAAATATATAAACTTATATTTATTTATATTAATGGGGAGGTGGATCATAAGAGGGCAGAAAGTCAGCACCCAAATTTAAGGTTCCTCCACGGTTAATCTTTCATTATGGCTCTCTACCCTCTTTTCTCTTTAATCCTTTTTTCTTGAATAATTACTATAATAAATGGGGATTACTCGATAAGGCTGTTTATTATTTATATACTAAAAGGTTTTTTTGCTGGACGCCAGTCAATATTGATCCATGGTATAAAAATAGAATCTATTTTGATTTTTCCAAAAATTGGTTTTGGTAAGATTCTAAATTTACTCCAATAATTTCTGACCCATCTATTAAATAATGAGGCTTCAAAAAAAGCACTTTGATTGTTTTCCATGAAATTGTTATTTTTGATTTTATTGAAAAATGAGTCATCAAGATAAATACCATATTCACTATTTCTAGCAATAGTATTTCTACTAATATCATTGTTTTTACTTGATTCTATAATCAAGATGCCATACCGTTTATTTGAAATGATATTATTTCCTACAATCGTGTTTCTGCAAGATATTACAAAGATGATTCCATCTTTGTTGTTTGAAATGTTGTTTCCAGAGATCTTGTTTCTACTACAATCAACAAGTGTAATACCTTGGCGGTTATTCAAGATATCATTCCAAAGAACAGGATATGAGTCTATATTTTTTAACAGATTAATGTAATCAATTGAATTTTTAAGGTTATAATACAATTTTGGAATTTGAAAAATATCTTTGAAAAAATATGTGCGCATTAGAGTTGCATTTTTATTTAAAACAAAGGTACCCTTACCATCATTGCCTTCTATAAAAATGTTGTTTTCAGAAATAGAGTTATCATTTGAAGAAAAAAGATATATGCCCCATTCTCCATAGTTTGAAATAACATTACCAGAAAATGTATTATTATTAGAATACACTAACCAAGAACCATGATAATTATCAAAGAGTTTGTTGTTAATGATGTGGCAATAATCAGTAGCCCATAACTCTATTCCGATAATTAAATTGAATAATTCTTTATTTTGGACAGTAATATTTTCACAGTTTATGAGTATTACCTGCCCTGCTTCTTCTACTATTATATCTGATCTATCTTCCAGATATACAAGGGGTTTACTATTGACAATATTATTTGAAATAGTATTGTGAAAAGAGTTATAAACTAAGATACCTCCTCCAACAAATGTGTTTTCTAGGAGGATGTTAATAAGAGAATCAGTTAGTTCAATACTACACCTACAGTTTATAATGTTATTTTCCCTGATTGTGTTATGAATGGATTCTAAAAGCCATATGCCATTAAATTCGCTTCCAATAATTGTATTTCTAAAAATGAAATTATCATTTACATTATTAAGCCATATTCCATCAACACAATTCAAGAAATTGTTTGAGAAAATAGAATTGTTGCTGCTAAATTGCCAGAGACTGGCTCCAAAATAGTTGTTTGTAAAGTTGTTACTTGTAATTGTAATATCATGTGAATCAAAAAGCTGAACACCATATATATTGTTTGAGAAATTGTTTCTAGATATGTTGATGTTGCTGCTAGAATAATAAAGGTGTACACCATAAGAATTATTTGATATTACATTATCTATGATTTTGTTATTGCTACCATAATAATCAAGAGCTATTCCATTATTGTTGTTTGAGATTGTATTACCTCTTATTGTGTTATTGCTTGAAGAATGGAGAAATATGCCATCATAATCGTTTGAATATAGGATGTTACCTGCGATAAGACAGTTATTTGATTGCCATAACAAAATTCCATAAGTTATATTGTATAAATTCTGGTTTTGAATGGTAATATTGTTACAGTTTACAAGTATAATCTGCCCTGCTTCATCTATCTTCTGGTTGGATTCTTCCTCCAAATAAATTAGAGGTTTTCCATTCACCATATTATTTGAAACAGTATTTTTATATGAATCTTGGATCTGAAGACCATCATTGAAAAAAGAATTATTCAGTATAGTTGTACTTGTAGAAGAAATGAGGTCTATACCATTTCCATTGTTAGATATAATATTATCTGAAATAATGTTATTATTAGAATTCTCTAAGTATAGCCCATTGCCATTATCGGATATATTGTTGTGTGAAATTATGTTGCTATAGGATGTCTCTAGGCGTATACCGCGAAACTTGTTTGATTTGATGTTGTTTTCTAAGATAATATTATTGTTACTATTAATAAAAAATCTTATCCCATAATCATTATTTGAAATAATATTTCTAGTAATGGTGTTGTCACTTGAATAAGCTATACCAATACCTTCATCATTATTTGCGAGGATGTTACCAATTATTTTGTTGTTCTTTGAATGAATTTCAATTCCTGCATCCATGTTTATATTTCCACTATTTTGAATTGTAAATCCAGTGATATTTACAAAATCTGCAGAAATAAAAACAACATCTCCAAATTTATTACCATCGATAACTGTTGAATTTTTATTTTCTCCTTTCAGATTGATAGATTTTTCAACTATTATATTTTCGTAATACGGTGATGAATCATCATAAACAAAAATAGTATCATCATCTGTTGCATTATTAATAGCATCTTGAATGTTGCTGTAGTTTCCAGGTCCATTTCCCCCAACATAAAAGATGTTACTATTTTTTATTAAGGAATTGAATCTTTTAATTTCTATTCCTTGAGTTGTTGGTGCTATAGCTATACAAAAAAAAAGAAATGTTATTCCGATTGCTAAACATGTGTTTAAAGATCCATTATTCGTAGAAACACCTCAAACATTGGAAATCTTTCAAAAAAACGAAATAGCGGAGTACATACTAAGATTCTGCTTTTTGGAATTTTCACCTCTAATTCTCCCCATGGCCCCATTAAACCATTAATGGTTTTAGCTTTTGCTTTTATTATGTACTTTCCATTTGTAGACCAATTATGACTCATTGTTACTTTTTCACCAGAATTGAAAGGACCGATCCAATCTTCAAAGCTATCATCTCCCCAGTTTAAATAGTAAAATAGATCATTATCCTCAGGGTCTACTGAAACAAATGTAAATTCATATTCCTCTCTTGCTTTTCCAGATGTTGGGCCATCTATTTTTGGTGCATTTGGTGGACTATTTACAAATGCTTTTACAGTCTCATCAACATATCCATTTAGATTATTATATACACCCATAACAACCTGAATGTTTCCAGGTAGTATATCTCCAAAATTATTGCCATGATTGTCCTCATGTTCATTTCCATTCCAAGTAATCGAGTCTGTGTAAATTCCACGATTCGTAATGAAAATTTCTTTATTAAATGCATAATCTAAAAATCCAAAATTAAAATTTGAATTATTAACAGTGTTATAGCGAGATGTAATCTCTGTAATTGCTGCTCTAATATAGCCATTGTAGGATATATCTTCATTATTTTCAATCAAGATGTCAACTTTGAAAGTTGCATTTCCAAACCATTGCAATGTCATATTTGCTTTTATATCTCTTACCTCTCTAATTCGACATTCATCAATGTAAAGAGGTAGTGTATAAGGTTGATAATTCAATTTTCGGTAATCTCCATCAAGAATAGAGGTTGGATACTTGGTTATATTATACAAATTATTCCAATCATATGCATCAAGGTTCAGTATGTCCATCCAACCATTCGGACCATAAACAATCATATTTACATATTCAAAATTATAATTGCCTTCAGAGTAAAGATCATATACATCTGAATTCCAGAAATCACATCCGCCACAGAATTGGGTATTTGCAATCTCTAAAAATACTGTATGAGTATAATCTTCCCCATTACCATTTACTTGAGTAAAAACTCTTGTTTTATAATCAACATAATCAATATCATTTTTTAATGCAATGGTTGAAAATCCAGAAAGGGCAATTGTTCCTATTACAAGGAGAAATATTATTTTTTTCATGTCTTTTCTTACTTTCCACAAAAATACTAGTATTATAATATTTTAGTAGAATATAAATTTTGTCTGTAAAATTGTTTATAACAATATTTATTGTTCATATCTTTAGTTTTAAAAACTTTAATGATATCTATTAACTTAAATTGGAGTTTTTACAAAAAGGAAAAATGGCACGAAATATTTAAATATTATACAAGGCAGAGTATATCATAAGGAATCTGGATATATTACTTTCTTCCTTTCATCTTTACCATCCACCCTCCAGATTCCCCATCCCTTCTCTTCCAAATAAATATGTGTTTAAAATATGTAAATGAAATAGTCTAATTGATAATTTTGGGGAAGTATTGACAAGAATCAAATTTGATAGAATTAAGCGAACTTACCTCTAAGTTTTCTTCTTTCTACCTTTACATCTGAAGGAGCAATAATCATTAAGTTATTTCCAATACCAGCAATATCTCCATTTATTTCCTTTGTCATTTTCTTTAGATCATTTGTAATTCTTTTTAAAATGACCTCGTCCTCTGCTAAAGGTGAGAAATCAAGGATTAAAACATTACCACCATATACATAATCAATGAAATCTTTGATATCTTCGTATCTTTGAATTTCACCAACTCTTACATACATCTTAGCACCAGTGGGTGTTCCTTTACCAGTGGTTTCAACATATTTTTCAAGATCGACATATCCACCAACATCATCTGTTTTCTTATCACCAAAAATTTTACCGACTATTCCCATAATAATTCTCCACTCCTGATTTTCCTCTTATTCTAAAATATATTAGTGTTTATAAACTTTTGGCGCCATAATTCCAAATTTCGTCACCAACATAATGAATTATATTAATTACTTTGCCTTGTGATTGTGAAATCATATCCTCACCATTTACTAAAGCAATCCCAATCGCAAGAGGTTTATGATGATTTTCATCACAGATCCATACTTGATTTCCGTCTGATATATCCCTATCCGCATCAATTATACCTGGTGCCATAACATCAGCTCCATTTGTTACAAACTTAACAGCACCCATATCTACCACTACAAAATTTTTTTTTGGTTTATATTTGTTCAATCCATACAATGTAAAAACAATTTTGTTATCATAAGACATAAAACATGGCTCACCATCTACAAATATAATATTTGTTCCATCTAAATCCCCTGTTTCAATAGATGACTTTTCATCGAAAAAAATATCATTAAAAATAACTTTTAGATCATTTTGATATTTTCTAATATCCCTTGATTTTAGACGGTGCCTATTTCTAATCTTCATTGACATGTTATTAGGGCATTTTAATATATCTTTTTAACCTTTGTCTTTAAAATAAAGAGGCCCAAATCCTTATAAATAAAATAGCTATTCCGTGTCTCCAAGGTTATACACATGGAAAAACCGCTAAAGATATTACATGCCAGTTTAAACAATCGAGTAATGGTAGAACTTCGTGGTGGACGTGGATACCATGGAACGCTTGATGGATACGATGTTCCTCATATGAACCTTGTACTAAAAAATGTTGAGGAAATGGAAAAGGGTGAATCAGCAGGTACACACAACACAGTAATTGTTAGAGGAGACAATATTATTTATGTTTCACCATAAGTGAGGTAATTTATTATGAGTAAAGGAACACCATCCAAAAGAGGTGGTAAAAGAACCCATACCATTTGCAGAAGATGTGGAAAGCATGCATTTCATATTCAAAAGAGAGTATGTGCTGCTTGTGGCTTTGGTAATACAAAAAAAATTAGACAGTTTAATTGGATAAAAAACAGAGTTTAGAATAATTGGTATAGGTAAATTTTTTTTAAATTAAATAATTATTAAGGATATCCACCGATTTTTAAAGAGGGATCTCCAAATAGATTCCAAGTCTGGACAATCTGAACATCAATCCATGAGTCATTAGTTAATGGCTGGTTCCAATCAACAGGATAAGTGTCTATATACCAGCTTACAGCATTAGCCCACGTATCTCCAATTATATCTACATTATCCTGTCCATACTGCTTGAAGAATTGGACCTCCAATATACATGCACCACCCTTAAAAGAAACCTTATCCTCTTTTGTAAATCCAAGAGCTGTACATCCGATAGTAGCAATTGATCCTCCACCAACTTTTCGAGTCATCAACCAACTCCAACATTCAATAGTTGCTTCACCTCGCCATCTTTGAAGGCTGTTGAAAGCTTTAAAAATAGAAACATCAAACTGATTAGTATGACAACCCCCAACAACACAAATTGGTAGTTTATTTCTGTTATGTAACAAGCGGATATGGTTGACGGTAAATGCCTTTGTCCAATTAGAGCTGTTAGTAAAATGTGTGGACCAAGTCCTTGGACTTGCGTGACCATTGAAATACAGAAAACCACAACCTTTGTTTATTGCCCTGTAAATGTCAAACCAACCATTAAGGGTCCCGTCTGAGGTATAATATGTAATAGGCCTGAAATCAGTCATATTTTCAAGTACTAAATCTGAATAATACTCCCCTTCATTTCCAACCCATGTTTCATTATAACATTCAGGATAAGTATCACCAGCAATCGCTACAATATCCCAGAACCATGATTTATCGTATGTCGATTTTTCATATTTTATTATCTTTCTAACCATGATTCTTACTTCAAGTCTGTTTCTACAGGGAAGTCTACCTATCCCAATTTCGGGATAAAGATCTAAATATTTATCATCAGGTTGTTCTCCATAAATCCATTCACCAAAAAGACCATCATCATCAGAGTCCCAACTTGAAAAAATTCCTTCCGAATCATAGATATCTGCAAAATACAAATCACTAAGAATTTGTGTTTCCCAAGAATTACCCATTTGTACATATCTAACTGGACAATGCCAAGAATTAAATTGACTCTTTTTCCCACCAACTAAAAGCACATAAGATATATTTCTATTATCATAAGCATCTTTAATAAATAATTTTACCTTCTCAGCATCATCTCTTCCTTCAGGACTTTGGGAATATATATCTTTTAATGTTACAATATTTGTTGAAACATTATGTTTTATTTTATGTCTAACAAGTGGGCGTAATGCAAATGAAAATTTTTTTGGACAAATGATAAGCAAATCATAATCTGAATCATCACCAATGTTATCATTTTCAACTGTTCTTTCTATTTTGTTATATGAAATTTTTGCATTAATAATTGGAGCTACTGTTAAACAAGTAAATAGGAATTGCCTAAAATCTGCTATCCCAATCGATGCAGAGCATCGGGGCATTACGCAGATTTTCGAGACGGCAATTCTTCGTTGATAGATTCTCAGGCGCCATCGGAGCAGAGCTCCGGGGTATTAAACCCATCTAGGAATAAACAATATCACTATTCCAAAAACAAAAATTTTTTTTTGAATATTTTTATACATAATATCTACCTTTTTACAATTTTACATTATAACTATTATATAATATTTTAAAAATCTTTCTCATGAATTATAGATTAATAGGTAATATGTCGTAAAAACATTTATAGGAGATGCTCAATGCCACTTTCAAAATGAAAAAAAACAATTGTAAGTTTTACTGTTATAAAAATACTCGAAAAGGTCATTATTTTAAACCAAAAAAATTGGATAAACTAGAACTTGTAATTTTTGATATGGATGGAGTACTAACAGATATAATTAGTTCATGGAAATACATCCATGATTATTTTAAAACATCAAATGATCGATCAGTTGATGAATACCTAAAAGGGAAAATTGACGATATGGAATTTATAAAAAGAGATGTATCTTTATGGAGGGAAAACGGTAAATTAGTAACAGAAGATAAGTTAATTGAAATTTTATCAGATGTTCCATTTATGAATGGAGCGGACAAATGTATTAAAACTCTAAAAGAAAAAAACATTAAAACTGCAATTGTCAGTGCGGGTCTTGATTTATTAGCAAAAAGAACAGCTGAAGAGCTAAGGATTGATTTTGTCAAATCCAATGGTATAAAAACAGATGAAAAAGGGCGTCTTACTGGAGAGGGAATTTTAAATGTAAGGTTAATGTATAAGGATTTGGCCGTTAAATCTCTTTTAAAGGATTTGAAAATTCCACTTGGACAAGTTGCCTCTGTTGGAAATTCATGCTTTGATATTCCCATGCTAGAAATTACAGGATTAAGTATAGCATTTAATCCATCAGATGAGTGTACAATTGAAGCAGCAGATGTTACTGTTAAAGAAAAAGATTTAAGTAAAATCTTGTCTGTTTTTGAATCCTATTTTAAATAAACTTTTTATATTGCAGGATTAGTAACTCTTCCCATAAAAAGAATAGCACCTGTTTCTTTGTGTTGTATTAGAAAAACAAATGGATGATCGGCTCTAAAACTATCAGGAATGGCAGTAAGCTCCATAATAATAGCTGTCGCTGCAGCTGCTTCAGTTCCCTCTTCATTTACTTCCACAAATGCTTGATGCAACGCTTTACTAATAAACAGGTTTTTTGTTCCATCCATCCCAGAAAAATCAGCAGTTCCTGGCGAGAATGCATCAATAATACCCATATCTTGAAGTAGATTATTTAATGAATATTTTGTTTCAAATTTAAATTTAGGGATTTCAACATTTATATCTATTTCATACAAATCATTCTTCCAGTTTGAAAGGTTTTCAAAATTCATTGTAGATTCAGCAATTGTAATATTATTTTCTTTTGGAAGGATAACAAACATTGACAAATCATTACCATAATAATCCAGCTCAAGAATCTGTAAATCTTCTGATTCTGTATAATTGAAAAAAGAATCTTTGGGATCACTCATCATGTTTACTTTAACAGTTTCACTAGACATGAGTTCAAAGTCAGTTTCATAAGTCATTTTTGGATCAAATGGACTATCCCACAGTCCTTTGAAATATATTGCATTTGTTAAAACAAGTTTAGTAAGATCTGATAACATATCTGGTTGAATCATATCTTTTATCTTATCATGTGTTTGTTCTTCAATCCAGTTGTTTATAATTTCTGCAGCTTCTACATTTTTTGAAAAATCAAGTTCATTTGCCTCTGCCATATAGAAATTTTCAAGTAAGCCTAAATATTCTTTTAAGAATTTATAATTCTGATGAGCCCAAAAAGCATTTGCAGTACTAATTGTGTAACCATCTTGATTTTGATTTAATAAATTATAAATTCTACCAAAGGAACCAAGTGTTGGTGAATCATTTTGTAGGATATTTAGAACATTTTGCATTTCTGTTGCAGTATTTTCCCTTGCACCCTCATAAGCCATTGAAAAGGCGGTAAAAATACTATACGGTGAAAAGAAAATATTACCTTCTTCACTTATTGCAATTTTTTGATAAAAATCAAATGAGAATTCATTTAATGAATCAACAAGTAAGTTGACACTTTCTGCTGTTGCATTGGTATCATCTGCTAAAGGAGTCTCAGTAATAATAATAATTTTAGAATCTTCTTTTAAAAAATAAACTGTATAAAAAACACCAGATAGAACAATTAAACAACCGATAATTATTGAAAATATTGCTATTTTTTTCATTAATATCACTAATCTTATCTATAATAACCAGAGGATATATAAACAGTATGAAAATGTATGGGAAAAACCAAACCTTTCAGATTGTTAAAAAAACAATTGATTTAATAGAGATTTTTAAATAATCGAAAAAGATTATGTGTGTTAACAAGTCACTTAGGAGCATAAAAAAATGGTAGAAAAAAAGAAAGAAAGATGTGTTTTAACAAGTGTTATTGAAACCGAACTTGATATCCTAAAAAGACATATTCATGTATTAAAAACATTACAAAAAAATCAACCTATGGGAATTATTAAATTATCTGAGATCACCGACTATCCTCAACATATGGTAAGATATTCACTAAGAATACTTGAACAAGATGGACTTATTGAGCCTTCTCCACATGGAGCTGTTATTACAGAAAAAGTGTCATCAACTATAAGTCTACTAAAAACAACTTTAAATAATATTAGCAAAGTTGCTGAAGAAATTAAGAAATCAATTGATTAAGAAGTGTAAGGAACTTTCTTAAATGCCGAGGTAACTCAGCTGGGAGAGTGCACGGCTGAAGACCGTGATGTCGTGGGTTCAAGTCCCACTCTCGGCATTATTCATATTTTTTATAATATTAAATATCCGAAAAATTTTATATACTTAATATTTGTTTTAGAAATAGGGATGCTAAAATAGATTAAAACCGATAAATTTTATTTATTGGAAAGTAGGAAGGGATGACATTGTATATCAAAGAAGTTAGAATGGAGAATTTCAAATCTTTCGGGAAAAAACTTTCTGTTCCTTTTTTTCCAGGGTTTACAGCTATAACAGGTCCTAATGGCTCTGGAAAAAGCAATATTGCTGATGCGATTCTTTTTGTTTTAGGTCCGAAAAGCTCAAAGGTTATGCGTGCCGGTAGACTTACAGATCTTATATTCAATGGAGGGAAAAAACATAAGAATCCTGCAAAATTTTGTAAGGTATCAGTTGTTTTTGATAACACCCATAGAAAAATGCCTGTTGATTCTGATGAAGTAATTCTCACAAGGATGATTAAACGGGCACCATTGAAGAATGATCCTTCCAATTATTACAGTTATTTTTATGTAAATGACCGTGCTGCTTCTTATTCAGATTTTGAAAATATTCTAGTTCATGCAAGGATGTCTGGAGATGGATACAATATTGTTAAACAGGGTGATGTCACAAGCCTCATCGAGATGGGAACAATTGATCGTAGAAGATTAATTGATGATATTGCAGGCATTAGTAATTTTGATAATGATATTAAAAAAGCTGAGAAAGAAAAAAATGAAGTTGATAATAATCTTGAAAGAATAGGTATAATACTTACAGAAATTTCCAGTCAAATCAGACAACTTAAGAACGATAGAGATGAGGCATTTAGATACAAAGAACTCAAAGATCAACTTTATGAAACAAAAGCTAAAATTGCACTTAAAAAGAAACATGATGTAGAAACACAAATGGCAGAGATAAATCATCAGATTGAATCTTATGAGTCTGAAAAAAATAAACTAGATAAAAAAAGCGTTGAATTGAAAAATAAATATTCTGAAGCTCAAAAAGAACTTGAGGAAATCGAGAAAAAGATTGGTGACGTAGGTGGGGATGAGGTAAAAGAAATCAAATCAAAGATTGATTCTATTAGAAGCGAGGAAATTAAAGTTGAGGAAAGAATAAATTATTCAAACGATGAAATTCTTGAAATTCAAAATGAACAGACTGAGCTTAAATCAAATCTTGAATCAATATCAAAAGAGTTGGAAGATCATATTTCTCAAAAAGAAGAAATAATTAAGAATATAGATGAAAATCAATCTATATTAACTGAAAAAGAAAACGAACTAAATAGTTTGAAAGAGGACATTGCTCAATCGGATGATAAATCTATGGATTTAACTCATGAACTGGCAAAGATGAGGGAGGAGTATAACGATAAAAACAGTGAGATACATGAGTTAAAACTAAAACGTAACCGATTTACTGATAAAATCGAAGCTTTAGAGCTACAGATAGCTGAAATGCAGGAGGCAAAATCAACATATGAATTCGAATTAAAAGATATCGATTGGCAATCTGAAGAATTCAAGAAGGATAATAAAGAGAAGAATAAAAAAACAAGTGATCTTGAGAAAAAACATTTTGAAATGAAGAAAAAGGAATCTGAACTTACTGAACAACTCTCAGATCTTGAAAATGTTATCATCAGACTCCAACGTGAACAATCAAAACTTCAGGCAGAACATGATGCATTAAAATCTGTTCAAGGTAAGTATAATCCAGCTGTAAATGAAATCCTAAAAGCAAGAAACAATGGTTCCTTAAAAGGAGTATATGGAACTATTGCCGAACTTGCTCAAGTTGATAAGAAATTTGAGACCGCAGTTGAGATAGCCGCTGGTTTTCGTATGCAATCAATTATTGTTGATAATGATGAAGTTGCTGCAAATGCAATTAAATTTTTACAAAAAGAAAAATTAGGCAGAGCTACTTTTCTACCATTAAATAAAATGATTACAGGTAAACCTCGTGGTAAAGCCTTGATGACTGTAAAAGACCCTAATGCACTTGGATTTGCTATTGATTTAGTGAAATTTAAAGATGAGTATAGAGGAGCATTTTGGTATGTTTTTGGTGATACTGTTGTTGTAAATAACCTTGATGATGCACGTCGTCTTATGGGTGGTGTAAGGTTAGTTGATATTAAAGGCAGTCTTATCGAAGCAAGTGGTGCAATGGTTGGAGGGAGTACCTCTAGAACTCATCTTTCATTTACACGTACTGATAGAAGTAAATTGGAAGAAGTTACTAAAGAACTGCAAAATGCAATAGATTGTCAAGATAAGATTTCAAATGAACTAGCAGATTTGAAAAAAGATTTTGTTGAAATTGAAAGCCATCTTGGAGAGATAAGAACAAAGGGAGATAAGGACATCCAGGTTAAAGATTTGGATGTTAGAAGAAAAGAATTTACTGGAAAGCTTGAGGTTCTCGATAAGGATTTAGAAGTAAAGATAAAGGAAAAAGAAGAGCTTTATGAAAAGAAAAAAGAGGTTATTTCTACAATTCAGGAATATAAAAAACGAATCGAAGAGTTAGATGAAACAAAGGAAGAAAAAGGAAAACTACTTTTAAAGGGAACCAAAAAAGAGCTAGCTCGAAAAGCAAGAATGCTAGAAGAAGAAGTTTCAAAGCTCCAGGAAATTGTTCTAGGATTATCATCTGAAAAAGATGCAATTGAAAAGAAAATTGAGATACTTGATGAAAGAAAAAATGAGATATCATCAAACATTGAAAACAAGTCCAAAGTAATTGAAAAATTTAAAACCTCAATTAATGAGTTAAAGGAATCCAGGTCTTCATACCGTGATGAGTTAAAAGCGCTTATGACAGTTGAAGAGCAAATGACAGGAAAGGTAAAAGAATTTACTGTAAATCGAGACGGAATCTATAAAAAAACAGTTACAATAGAAAATGAACTTGATAAAATAAATACTCGTATTGAATCATATTATGATTTAATTTCTAGAGCAAAATATAGGATACCAACTATTGAAGATTCAATTAAAGAACTAGAACAAGAATTGAAACTCTATAATGTGGAAATCACTGATACTAATCTACCTACTGTAGAATCCTTAAAAGATTCAGTGAAAGCTATAGAAGAATCCATGAGAGAATTAGAACCTGTAAATATGCGTGCTTTGGAAGAATATGAACACCAAACTGAGCGTAAGAAGAAACTGGACGAAGATGTCAAACATTTAAAGAACCAAAAGAAAAATCTAATTATGCTCGTAAATGAAATAACTGAGAAGAAAAAGGAAAGATTTTTAGAAGTTTTTGTTTCGGTAAATACAAATTTTAAAAATATTTATGCCCAACTATCAGAAAATGGTGAAGCAGAACTTAAGCTTGAAGATCCGGAAAAAATATTTGAAAGCGGTCTAACTATAAAAGCAAGACCCAGAGGTAAAAAAGTACTATTACTCTCCGCTCTTTCAGGTGGAGAAAAAAGTATTGCTTCTATTGCTTTTATCTTTGCAATTCAGCATTATGATCCAAGTCCATTTTATGTTCTTGATGAAGTAGATATGTTTCTTGATGGTGTAAACGCTGAGACTGTATCACGTATGGTTAAAAGAAAGGCTCAGGATTCTCAATTTATTATGGTTACACTTCGAAAAATTGCTTTAAAAGAAGCAAATCATGTGTACGGCGTTACTATGAGAGATTCAGGTGTTTCTGAGATGATAGGCAACATTGATCCATCGGCAGTTGGTCCAAGTGGTGAAATAAAGATTGAAGGGGGGAAGATGATTGGAGCAGCTTAAAATCGATAATGAGGTTATAAATCACCTGATCTTTCACAAATCACTTATTGATGAAAAAGATGATGCATCTAGGATAAACTATTATGTAAATATGCTTCAAAAGGCTGATGAAGGAGAATATATCTCAATTGATAATCCTTTTGACAGATCAATTGCAATAGCATTTGAATTAGTTATGAAACAGCATCTTAATCCTTGGGATATCGATCTTGTAAATTTCTCAACTATGTATCTAAAGAGAGCAAAAGAAGAAAAAATCGATTTAATGACTGCTGGTAGAATCATATATATGGCTTGGAAAGTGTTAAAACTCCAAAGTGATGATCTCGTTGTAAGTATGAAAAAACAGGAGGAAGAATATGAACCTTTTGGCTGGGGGGACATACCTTCTGAGATGTGGCTTAGTAAAGATGATGAATACTCTTATACAAATCTAGTAATTAATATGCCTGAATCTCCTTTAGACGAACCAATTAGAAGAGAGGCAAATAGAAAAGTTACACTTATTGAACTTGTTGAAGCTTTTGATAATGCAAGAAAAGAATCAGAGGAGTACCAACTTCTTGAAAAACAAAGAAAAGAGGAAAGAGAAAGATTATCAGAGTTAGCAAGAAAGAGAATGAAAGGAACTGCAGTTGAAGACCATTTGGAGGAAGATGTTAAAGCTGTATGGGAAAAAATAAATAAATTTCCTAAAAAAACCATCTCTCTTCTTGATTTATGTGAACAAAAAGGACGAGAAGAGTTAATAAAGGTTCTTATGTCTGTCTTATTTCTTGCATATGATAATAAGGTATTAGTCTATCAAAAAAGGTTTCCCTTTGGAAAGATATATATTAAAAACACAGGATATAGTTAAGGAGTTGCCAAATATGGGAAAAAATGAAAAACGGTTGGTTGAATCTATTCTTTTTTCCACAAGTAAACCAGTAAGTGTTAATGAAATTAAGGAAACCACTAGTCTTACTCCTAATAAAATCAAAAAAATCTTAGATGAATTAATCGAGGACTACAGTGTAAAACGTAAGAATGAAACATCAATGGAGATCGTAAAAGCAGGAAATAAGTATGCAATGCAGGTCAAAAAAAAATACGTTGAACAGTCTATAATGATTGCCAAACCTGAAATTAATAGCAACTTGTTAAAAACTTTAACTCTAATTGCTTTTCATCAACCTCTAAAACAATCTAATCTCAGAAGAATGATTGGAGTAAAGGCTTATGAACATGTTGATGAACTTGCAACAATGAAATTGGTTCATACAAAAAAACATGGTTCAACAGAGATGCTTACAACAACTAAACTGTTTCCTGAATATTTTGGTATTGATTCAACAAAACCAGAGGATATTAAAGATTTTTTAATAAAAAAGGTTTCAAACAAATAGATACCTAGAAATTAATTAGAATTATTTTGGATAATTACTGTAAATATAGTGGGTAACGATTGTACAACAAAACCTTTTAAAGATAAATCACAAAGAAATGTGTATATGTAATTGCTTGGTTGGGGAAGGCATTATTTATTATCCCTTCACCTCCTCTCCTTGCCACCCTCTTACTTCCCCACCCAACAATTTTCCTAATTAATTATTTTAGAAATCTATTTATATAACCAAAAATAATATAATAATAGTTTATATATCATGCAAAAACCTTAAATAAATTGAGGAGTATTAACAATAGTTAATTTAGGGGAGACAAAAATGAAAAGCATACCATATTTCATAGTAAGCTTATTGTTACTAAGCAGTATTGCAATAGTGACTGTAGGTGAAGAGGCTGGTGAATATCAACAGATAGTAAGTAAAAGTTTTTTTGAACTAAATGTTATTGAAGAAGAACAAAGTGTTAAATTAGAAGTTGAAGGGACTAATTCAAGACTTTTAAGTGAAGGAAAACCCATACTTCCAGTTTATACTGAAACTTTAGTTTTACCATTTGGCGCAACAATTAACAATGTTGAATGTCAAGTTAGTGATATTGAAACCATGGTTTTATCTAAGGATATAATGCCAGGTCCACAACGAGTAAGACTGGATGGTGTTAAAGTGCCAACTACTACTGAAACGGACCAAACTGTCTATAACTCTGAAGTACTATTTCCAGATGATTGGTACAGTTATTCTACAGGTGTAGGACTTGATGAAAACATGGAGCATAAAACCTTTTTGACAATCACGACTTATCCAATTAGATATATAGGGGCATCAGACGAAATTAATTACGCTAAATCAATTGATATAACTGTAAAATATGATGTACCAAAATCAAATCCATTCCCAATAGATTCAACATATGATTTAGTAATCATTGCACCAGATAAATTTTCAGGAATTCTTCAAGGTTTAGTCGACCATAAAGAATCAAAAGGTATGACTACAACTTTAGTAACAACAGAGGACATATATAATGATTATACCGGATATGACAAACCTGAACAGATTAAAAAATTCATTAAATATGCATTAGAAACCTGGGGTACAAAGTATGTATTACTTGTAGGTGGTTTAAACAGCAAATGGATAGCAGAACCAAGGGAGCATAAAAATCATGGTTCTAAGGATTGGTATGTCCCTGTAAGATATACAAATATTATATACAATGGAGACGAACCAGGATACCTAGCAGATCTTTATTACGGAGATATTTATAAATACGGTGGTGATTTTGAAGATTGGGACTACAATGGAAATCATATTTATGCTGAAAACGCAGATCCCATAGATTGTCATCCTGATGTTGCTGTAGGAAGACTTCCATGCAGATCATCCAAAGAAGTAAAAGACATTGTTGGCAAGATTATTGAATATGAAACAGGAATTTGTGATCCTTCCTGGTTTGAAGAAATGCTAGCAGTTTCTGGTGATGGATTTTTAGACCAACCAGCACTTAATTTCCTATGGAATACAAATAGTTTACCAAATGGGGAATATACAATTCATGCTAGAAGTAGAAACAACGATGGTACCTATGGACCAGAAGATAAGACTCCAGTAACATTGGACACAACAAAAGCAACATCAATTACCTTCAATCATGATGATCATCTTACAACTGGTTTAATCTATCCTCATGATCCAGTTGCAGAAATCGTATCAGTCTCACCTGGAGACATTCTTGGTAACACAGATTACACCTATGTGCCAACTAATCGAGAGGCGTACTGTAACGATTTTTCAAGTTGGGGAAATATAAGATACGTTAGTGGACTTCTTACCATTAATGGTAAATGCTATGATCCAAGACCATATGGATACACAACAGATATCAACGTATGGATAACAAATAGCGGTGGTACAACTGTTTTTGACCAATGGAGAAATGGCGTCGAAATGTACTATGAAGGAGAATGGACAACAGGAAATCAACTCCTAAATGGAAGAGCTGGAGGTCCTTATTACATGCCACCACAAATCAATACGGAATATGTTTGGTCTTCAAATGGTAATTGGAATGGACAAAAGGATGTTATAAATGCAATGAGCGAAGGACAAGGTTTTGTCTTCTTCTCAGGACACGGAAGTCCAGCAGTATGGGCAAATCATTACCCCGGAATTCCTGGTAACAGACAAAACGGTGACATTTATGGATTAAGGATTTGGAATCTTGGTTTACCTATTTTCCCAATGAGAAAAATAAAGAATCCTAACAAAAACCCAATTGTAGTCGTAGGTGGATGTCACAATGCTATGTTCAATGTGTCTTTAATTCCAACTTTCCTTGACAGAACAAACGCAAAAATGATGCACTCATATGGTAATCCAACTCCTGAATGTTGGGCCTGGACATTAGCAAAATATCCAGAAACAGGTGCTATAGCAACAATGGGTAATACAGGATACGGATATGGAATCCTTGGAGAATGGTGTACATCTGGTGGAGTAGATAACTGGATAACAACAGAAATCTTTGTGCAATACGGAAATGGATTTGATATACTTGGAGAAACCCATTCACAAGCTATTGAGAGCTATATACAAACCATTGGATTAGGAGATCTAGGAGACAGAAAAACAGTAACACAATTTGTACTTCTCGGTGATCCAAGTTTACAACTCGGTGGATATCCATAAAGCTATCTATCATAAGAAGACAAATTTAAAACAACAAGACAGCTAATAGGGCTATTATTTAAGCCCTCTCTTTTTTATTTTTATAAATTTTCAATAGGTTTAAAGAGTAAATTTATATTATCATTTTAGGATGCATAAAAGCAAAGATCAGCTCTATGAGGAAATAAAGGATTTAAAAACAAAAAAAGAGTTTGAGAAAGAAATTTCCAAGATTAAAAAAAATAATGATGATCTTTTTGATGATGAAACCACTGCTCTTTTAATAGTAGATGAACTAGGCAGAAATAAAGAAAACATTTGTAATTTAGTAGATCTTGAACATGGAAAGGAATGTACAGTTTTTGGAAAAATAATAGATATTCATAAATCAAGAAGATTTAATCGTAAAAATGGAACACAAGGACGAGTAATTAATCTAGAATTATCAGATGCTACAGGTATTTGTCGTCTTGCATTATGGGATAAAGATGTTGATTTGGTTGAAAAACGTACAATTCAAAATGGAACAAATATAAAAATTATTAACGGCTATGTAAAAGATGGTTTTAACGGTTTAGAGATAAATGTTGGGAGATATGGGCTTATTGAGATAAATCCTGATAATACGCCAGAACAAGTTGAAGAATTCAAAACAGCTCCAAATGAAATCACAGGAAAAATAATTAAAAAAGAACCCACAAAGGCCTTTTTCAAGGATGATGGGGAGTTTGGATTTGTTACATATGTTGAATTAGAAACAAAAAATGGTGTAAAGCAAATCACGCTATGGGATAAAAAAGTAAAAGAAATCCAAAATTTCAAACCAGGCGAGCAGATAAACATAAAAAATATAAATTTTAAGGAGAAAAACGGTAAAAAAGAGATACATACAAAAAATAAAACTATAATTAAAAGAGTTTAGCATCCCCCTTGAAGATATTCTATATTTTTTTCAAGTGAATATTCAGCTCTTTGAAGTTCTCTACCTAAATACATATAATGGGTAGGTAAAAGATTAGGAACATTTTTTACAATTGTATCACAAAGGGACTCTGCCTTTTTTCCTGTAAAAACCATTTCTAAGATACCTGAGACAATTCTTTTTTCCTTATAGACATTTGAATAATATTCAACTCGGATCTCTTTATGTGTTCTATCTATTTCTATTACAAAGAAACCATTGGGGTCTAATATCACATCTTTTTGAGGTATTTTTTTAGCCTTTATTAATGGAACTTCTTTATCTGCCATTTATAATTTCACCTGCCTTTACGAGATTTTTTAATTTTTGAAATGCTACATTTCTTGGAAGCATTTTCTGCCCACAATCAGGTGCTAATTGTGTAATTCTATCACCAAAGATATCAATTCCTTTTTTTATATGAGTTACAATTTCATCCACAGGTTCAATATTTGATTTATCAGATCTAACTGAACCTAGGCATATATTTTTTGTTATATTGTATTGTTTAAATGCATCAAATAGCATTGGTGAAGCTTTGAATTCATGTGAGAGAATATCAACAGGCAGTTCTAAAAGTTCAGGTATCACATTTGAAACATCTCCACAAGCATGAAGGCGTATAGGGCAAGATAGACCGTTGATAACAGTATTAATTAATTCTTTACAATAATCAGGAATTCCCATTGAAAAAAATGGTTCATCAATACTAAGTATATCAACATATTTTTGTAATAGTTGCGCCTCTTGTTTTAAAGCATTAGCAAAATCAAATGCAAGTTCTTTTTCATCTTTATAAAAAAGATTAACACACGAATTGGTAAGAGTATATGGACCTGTTATCAGACCAATTAAATGCTTATTTTTTGGTATAAGATTTTTAACATATTTTTGATCATCAATTGTAATTGGACCATCATATTCCACTCTACCAATTATCTCTGTTCTGTCCCTAATTCTACATCCCTTTAACTTTCTAGTAAAAATATTTACAAACGGATCTCTTGTTTGTCCATCTGAAACAATTTCAATACCAGAATTTACCATATCCTTAACAGCAGATTTTATATATTTATCCCAAGTCACATTCTTTTGATTAAAATAACCTTTGATATGATTTATTATTTCAATATCAACAGGGTAAGAACCAATAACAGAAGTTTTAATTTTTTCCATTAAAACAGTTTCCTCCTAGGATGGGAGTCATCTGGTATTATACCAAAATAATTCTCAACATATTCTGATATCAATATATCCTGCCATGCTATCATTGGAAAAACTATATCAGAATTATGAATTGGGCCAAATATTGCAAAGTCTCCACCAAACATAGGAATACTTACATTTGATGAGGCATCTACTTGTTTTCGTACTGATTTGAAATCATCCAACCATTTTGATTTTTCAACAACATTATGTATTGCACAACCTGTTGGAAGTCCTAACTCTTCCTTAATTACTGGAACTGCAGCAATTGCTGCACCACTATAATCTCCTGGTGCCATTGCAGCAGTATCA
Source organism: Thermoplasmatales archaeon (assembly GCA_030672305.1). GTDB lineage: Archaea > Thermoplasmatota > E2 > DHVEG-1 > DHVEG-1 > SG8-52-3. The sequence continues at coordinate 30,626 of DAOVGR010000017.1, forward strand.
ACAAGTATTTTTTTTATTCCTAACTTTTTTGTTATATTAAGAAGGCCGGTATCTGTTAAATTGGCACCATTTTGTAATACTTCAATTCGCCCATCTGGCGATTTATCCTTGGGATTAAAGGCAACAATAATTGCCATATTAGGAGTATGTAACCTTAAAGCATCGCGTTCTTCGTTAGTAATTCCAACATGGATTGAATTATAAATTGTTCTTGAAAGTAAATTTTTCTTATCAAGTAATTCTAGAGATTTAATCTTTAAATCAGGTTCTATTATATCAATTGAGAAAGGATGATTTTTTGGAAATTTTTTTTCAATAAAATTCAGTATTTTTTCTATGTATTGTTCTTTTCGAATAAAAAAATCAGGTATTGAAGGATTACCCAATTTCTTACTTAAGTTTAGCATTCTTTTAAGATGCTTTTCTGCACTAATAAAATTAGGTTCGCCTTTAAAAAATAAACCTCCAAAAAGAACTGTTGGGTATATACCTGGTTGTCCCCCAATTTTTATTCCTGAAATTTCATATATATTTTGTTCTTTTGTAAAAGAAAACATCTATTCGCCTCTTTTATTTATCTTTCCCAAATAGTCTACTATAATTTTTGAATGTATAACTCTTTTATCACCCAAAGAAATCTCAACTTCTGGTTTAATTTTTATTGCAATATATGGTTTTCCAAAGGATGGTGAAGACTTAGTTATACACTCATCTATTGTTTTTTCTATTCTTTTTTTATCAGAAACACCAATCAAATCAACAACTTCTATTTGTTTTTGAAACCTTTCTATTGCTTCGTTATTTAGATTTTCTATATAAGGAATTGCACCAGGAGCTCCAATAATTCTATTATTTTCATCAATTCCATTTTTATTTAATGCAAGAAGTGATGATCCTGAACGATGACCTCTTATGTCATCTCCACATACTACAATATATCTAATATGAGGATTTGAAATTACATTTGCCACAATTTTTTCAATACCAATGTTTTCAGTTTTAAGTGACCCATAGATTGCTACCTTATCGGATGGGATATAATCAAAATTAAGTATTACAACTGCCACACATCCCGCTTTTTTGCATGCAGTAAACTCTCCACCCCAGGGATAGTAATCATCAGCCATTTTTATTCCTCAAAGTATTTATGATAATATTAAAAATAGTTTAAATATACTCTCCCACACTTTTATAAATGTATATTAATTACAGTATATTTGGTATTTATATGGAGAAAGAAAGCACTGACGAAATTGATAGTTTACCAGGTGTTGGACCGGCTACTGCAGAAAAACTTAAGGAGTCTGGACTTACTGAATTAATGGATATTGCAGTAATTAGTCCTCAGGAATTAACTGATCTAGCAGATCTTGGTTTAACTACAGCTTCAAAAATAATACAAGAAGCAAGAAAAATGGTTAATAAAGACGACTTTAAAACTGGAAAAGAGCTTTTAGAAATACGCCAAGATATCGGACAAATTTCTTGTGGTTCAAATACATTAAATGAATTGCTTGGTGGAGGTTTTGAATCTCAATCTATCATAGAATTATTTGGTGAATTTGGTTCTGGTAAAACTCAAATTGTTCATCAACTTTGTGTAATGGTTCAACTTCCTAAAGAGCAAGGTGGATTAGATAGTCATGCATTTTATATTGATACAGAGAATACTTTCAGACCTGAACGAATTATTCAAATGTCTGAGGCCCGTGATTTAGATCCAGATGAGGTACTTTCAAAAATTCATGTTGCGAGAGCTTATAATTCCAGTCATCAAATGCTTCTTTTGGACAAGGTTAAGGAACTTTCAAAAGAGGTATCAGGTAGATTACTTATTGTTGACTCACTTACAGCACATTTTCGGGCTGAATATATTGGACGAGGCGCTCTTGCAGATCGGCAACAAAAATTAAACAAACATATGCATGAATTATTACGATGGAGCGACCTTTGTAACGGAGTTGTTTGTGTAACAAATCAAGTATCGTCTAAACCTGATGCTTTTTTTGGTGATCCTACTAGACCTATAGGTGGACATATTGTTGGTCATACTGCAACCTTTAGAGTATATTTACGTAAGAGTAAAGGTCCAAAACGAATAGCAAGATTAATTGATTCTCCTCATCTTCCAGAGGGGGAAGCTGTTTTTACAATTACTAAAGAAGGGATTATAGATTAAAATAGTAGAATAATTAGGAAAAACTTAAATGTAAAGATAAATATTCACTTTCTTGGAGGTAGAGAGAATGGCGTATGTACATGATGGGTGGACATTGTATACACGTGATGTAAAACTTAAGGGTGGAAGAAACCAAACAATATATTTCTTTAGTAAGAGAAAACCAAAGAGTGGTACTCCATGTGAATTACCAAGTGGATATATAGTTGGTGTTAACAAAAGAACAGGTTTACCTTATCTGAAAAAGAAATAAATGGATTATTTTAGAGCTGGCATATTGTCAGCTCAACCTAATTTTTTAGTCATTAGTATTTAATATAATATCTTGTTTTAGGGGAAAGAGAATAATGGTATCAAAGGTTGGCTTTGTAGTAAATCCTATTGCAGGTATGGGCGGCAAGGTAGGATTAAAAGGAACAGATGGGGTATTGCATCAAGCAATAAAACTTGGAGCTAAACCATTTGCATCTGATAAAGCCTATGAAACAATAAAGAAATTTATTTCAAGCAATTCAAAAAAAAACCAAATTAAATGGTTTACTAGCAAAGGTGAAATGGGTAGCAACATATTAAATAAAGCAGGAATAAAAAATTTTGAAATAGTGTATTCACCATCAAATGAGAAAACCAGTTCAGAAGATACCAAGAATGCATGTAAAAAATTTATTGAAAAAAATGTAGATTTAATTCTTTTTTGTGGTGGGGATGGAACGGCAAGAGATATTTTTGAGATTGTTTCTATTAAGATTCCTGTCCTTGGTATACCCTCAGGTGTAAAGATGCATTCAGGTGTGTTTGGAATAACTACTATCGCATCTGGAAAAATGCTTAATGAATTTGTTAATGAGAGGCTTACAATTGGCGATGTTGAAATCATGGATCTTGATGAAGAAAAATATAGAAAAGGTGAATGGAACATTAAATTATTTGGTATAGCTAGAGGTATTGTGGAGCCAACATATATTCAAGTCGGTAAATCCACTTTTGAATCTGTCTCTGATAACGAAATCAAAGATGAGCTTTTTGAACATATTAATGATGAAATCGAAAAAAATAATGATTGTTTATTTCTTTTTGGTTCTGGTGGAACTATTGATCATATTGCTAGAAAAATTGGAATTAAAAATACTTTACTTGGCATCGATGCTGTATATAATAAAAAAATAATTGGTAGTGATCTTAATGAGAAGGGCATTCTTAAGCTATTAAAGAAATATCCTAAGGTTAAATTGGTTCTTAGTCCAATTGGCGCTCAGGGTTTTATTTTAGGTAGAGGGAATCTACAACTAAGTTCAAGAGTAATAAAAATGATAGGATTGGATAATATAATTATTGTATCAACTCCAGCTAAACTTGTATCTATTCCAGTTATCCGTGTTGATACTGGAGATGAAAAACTAGATGATATGTTTGCTGAAAAAGAGTTCATAATGGTTGTTATTGGATATCGTTTAAGCCGAGTAGTAAAGATTCAAACATTAACTTAATTTTTTATAAGTTGTTTTTTTAAAGAATAATACAAAATGATATGAAAAAAAAATTATTAACATAAACTATTGTTATCTCTGAAGTAATATATATAAAATGAAAAGTATTTTTTTATTTATTAAAAATGAATACTTAACATAACCAACAACTTTTAATATTTTTATTCGTTTCCCTGAAAACTACAAAGGATTATTATTAAATAAAGGGAGGTATTTTACTAATGAACAGAAATTCAACATCTTTTTTAAAAGAAGAATATGAGGAGCTTGTTAAGAATAGCTTCGATTGGAAGCTTCGTATTTTAGAATCTGGTTCTACACCACATTCTGTTGTTGATGGAAAAAAAGTAATTATGCTATGCTCCAATAATTATCTGAATCTCAGTAATCATCCTAGGCTTATTAAAAGCTCAATAGATGCTGCTAAGAAATTTGGTGCAGGATCTGGTTCAGTTAGGGCAATCGCAGGTACTATGAAGCTTCATATGGAAGTAGAAAAAAGACTTGCCAAGTTTAAAAGAACTGAAGCGTCTCTTATATATCAAACCGGATTTGCTGCAAATGCTGGACTAATACCTCAACTTGTAACTAAAGAGGATATAATTATATCTGATGAACTTAACCATGGAAGTATAATCGATGGAGTTCGACTTACGAAAGCAGATAGAGCAGTGTACAAACATCGTGATATGGGGGAACTTGAAAAAATCTTAAAAGAAGCTGATAAAAAACACAGAAGAATCCTTGTTATAACTGATGGTGTCTTTAGTATGGATGGAGATATTGCACCAATGGATAAAATCGTAAAACTCGCAAATGAATATGGTGCAATGAGCTATGTAGATGATGCCCATGGAGAAGGAGTTATCGGAGAGGATGGAAGAGGAATAGGTGCACATTTTAAAATTGAAGGAAAAATTGATGTTGAGATGGGAACATTTAGCAAAGCCTATGGAGTTGTAGGTGGACTAATTGCGGGTAGTAAAGATTTAACAAATTTTGCATTCAATAAATCTCGTACATGGCTTCTTTCGGGTTCACATCCTCCTGCAGTTGCTGGAGCACAATTAGCAGCAATTGATGTTCTAGAAACAGAACCAGAATATGTAAAAAACCTTTGGGACAACACTAATTACTTTAAAAAAGAACTCATCTCATTGGGATTTGACACAGGAGAAAGCGAAACACCAATAACACCAGTAATGGTTGGTGAATCAAGTAAGGCAAAAGAACTGAGTAATAAGTTATTTACCGAAGGTATATTTGCTCTTCCAATAGTTTTTCCAATGGTTTCAAGAAATAAAGCTAGAATAAGGACTATGATGAATGCAGGTCTTACAAGAAAAGACCTAGACTATACACTTGATAAATTCGAAAAACTAGGAAAACAATTAGAAATTATCTAAACTTTAAATTTAATTTTTTGTTACATGACAAAAGGGATAAAAACCAAACACGTTGCCTTACAATATTCAGATAGAAAGAAAGCGGAAATATTTTTTAATAACATTCTTGGATTATCATTGGATAAAACTTTTTCTCTTTCTAAAAATCTTTCAAAAGATATTTTTAGATTAAATGAAGAAGTAATTGTAGATGTGTATAGAAATAAAGAAGCATGTTTTGAGGTATTTATCACAAAAATTCAAACAAAGTATAACTACGAACACACCTGTATTGAGATTGACAATAAAGAGGAATTAATAAAAAGATGTAAAAAGTATGGAATAGAACCAATATTTGTAAAAAAAGGTGAAAAGATTCTATTGTTTATTAAAGATTTTTCAGGTTATTTATTTGAAATAAAAGAAAAACAATTGAAAATATAATCCTAAACCTAATTATTTTTTACTCCATCGACCCTTTTTCTTTTGACTTAAAACTTTATCAATTATTGTTTGTTCATCTGCTTCAACAATGGATTCATCATCTTTAGAACGTTTTTTTATTGCTTCATCAATTGCATCAGCATCTGCTTCAACAATTAATGATTTATCTTGTTCATTTTCCAAAGTTTTTATTTCATCATTATCTATTTCTTCTAACATTGTATCATCAACATCAGGTGGATCATCATCTTTTTCGATAGTCTTACTATCCTCAATTTGGATATCATCGCTTGATGCTGAAATAGAAGATAATTTCTCTAATTTCTCATCTGTTGTTTTTTCAGCTGTATCTGTATCTTTAGTAGAAGGCTGTTCTTCTGATGATTCTTCGATTTCTTTAGCTATTTCTGGTTCTGATGTATCTTCAGTTTCCTTAGGTTCTTCTGATTTTGAGTTATTATCTTTAGAAGGTGAAACATTTGATCCTTCTGGCATCATTCTAAATGCTTCATATAAAAAATCTTTTTCTTCAACTGTTGGTACCCAAAGAAAATTTTCTTTTTCTTTGTAAATATTAGGTGCAGATTTATCAAAATGAGCCATTAATAATAATTTACCAGAATTCTTATCTTTGAAAACCTCAAGTTTTAAATTAATTTTATCATCTTTAGTCATGTCATTCCATCCATCCTATTAAAAAAAGAATAAATTACTAGAACTTATACTTTTCTTAAAATCTGAAAATTAACCCTAGTAGGGCTCCTTTTTGTTTTGGAGCCCTAAGGGGCGAATTGATTCATTGATTGGAATTGAATTATGTATTATCCCTTCAAGCCCCTAGAGGTTTTTCAACCTCGATCATGACTGTTAGATATCTTATTCTGCATCGCATTGTTACAAGTTCAATATCATCATGATATTTGTTAACATTTATTTTACTTTTTTAGTATATAAAATTTTTCTGTCAAAATATCAAAATGTATAAAATTATTTAAAGACTTGAAATCCATTAAGATTTTGACATTTAGTAATTATTATTGAACGCAGACTAGAATTACAATCTATTGTAAGAGTAGCATGATCACTATAAGAAATATCCAAAACATTTGCTTTTTCATATATCCATGATATAAATGACTGAGTTTCTTTATTTATTGGTAGTTTTATTTTAAATCTAACTAATTGAGGTAATGATTCATAAATCAATTTTAATAGAATATCAATATTTTTTTTATTTTTTACAGAGATAATTACAATTTTTTTATTTTCAAGAAAACCTTGATTTTTTAAGTAATCAATCCTAGAATTTATTTCTTTTTTAGAGATAATATCAGCTTTATTCAATGTAATAATAACTGGAGATGTAACACCAAGTTCAATTAATTCATCTAATGATACCTTTAGCTTATTTGCGATAATTTCTTCATGTTCACTAACATCAATAATTAATAAAACAACATCAGCAACTTCTATTTCTTCTAGAGTAGAATGAAAAGCATCGATAATATATGCAGGAAGGTTTTGAATAAATCCAACAGTATCTGTAATTAATATAGGAACACTTTTCTTACTAATTCTGCGAGTCGTGGTAGAGAGTGTAGAAAATAATCTGCCTTCAACTTTTACCTTCTCATCAGAAAGCAGATTTAATAAACTACTCTTACCAGCATTTGTATAACCTGCTAGTGAAACTAAATAAAAACCAACAACATGTCTATGTCTTCTACGTACTTCTCTTTGGTAACGAATATTGCTTAATTGTTCCTTTATTTTTTTCATCTGTTTTTTTATCATCTCATAATAATCATCAACTTGATATTCACCACCAGCCATAAAACCTGGATGCTCCCCAGATCTTGCACGATGAATAAGTTCTCTAACAAAAGGTCTCTCATATTGAAGTTGAGCTAATTTAACTTGGAGCTTTGCTTCCTTTTTATCAGCTCTTTCTTCGAAAATTGCTAGAATTAATCTTACTCTATCAAAAACATCAATACCAATCTTTTTTTCAAGATTAAACCATTGTGATGGTTTGAGCTCACCATCTACGATTACTAAATTTATTTTTTTATCAGACGTTTCTATAAAATCTTTTATCTCTTCGACCTTCCCACTACCTATATAGCTGTTTACATCTGGAGTTTGTCTATTTTGAAAAAATGTCTTAATAACTTTGTAATCTAGAGAATCTGCTAAATCAACTATCTCAGTAACTTTTTCATTTAGGGTAATTATTATTGCATTGTTATGATTCATTTTCAGTTTAACCATTATTAGAAATAGATAATTTGGATATAAGAATAATTGGTCAATTTCCAAATATTGAATAATTGGATTTTTCAATTGTAAAAAATTATCAATTATTTCTATTTAAAATTCAAAAATACTATATTTTGAAGATTTCATAAAGTTTATTTAGTATGAGTGACAAATATATACATGTTAGATATTATCTAACACTAGGGAGGTGAGATAGATATATATAAATGTGGTTGGGGTTACTTCAGATAGAGCAGAATTAATTGAAATCGAAAACATTGTAAAAGTTTTCGTTGTTGCAGAAAGAATAATTGATTTAGCAAGTGAATTAAAATCTGGAGTAAAAAACAAGAATAATTTAAAATCATCTAGAGAATTAAATAATCACCCTGATCCATATAATAAATATTTAAAACCATTAACTGTAAGGGGATTGAGCTAAATTAAAAAATATATAAAATCCCTGATATGATTAATTTTAATTAAATTATTATACAAACATAAAAAAGTTTAATTAATAATAATTTTTTTCAGTAAAGTTTAAATAAAATTAGATATAATATTATTTTAGAGGAGGTGAATATGAATGAATAGTACGATTAAAAAGAGATTTTTAATAATAGGAACGATTTTTTTACTAATATTATCTACAATCCAGGTAGTACTTGGTAATAATTTAGATACTAATGAACCTAAAATAATAAATGCTGAAAATAATGAGAGCTTCAATGATTGTATAATTATTATATTTGGAAAATGTAATGATGTCACAGGGCCATTTCTATGGAAATTTGGCCTCTACTGCAATTTTTTTAAAAAGGACTTTACAATCGATGCAAAAGGTGAGATAGATGAAACAATAAATATTATAATTCGAGGTGGCGGCAATTTTAAATTCTTATGGGGCAAAGAAAACATTAATATTAAATTAAATGGTGCTACAGGAATCTTATTCTGGGGAGGAAAATCAATAATTGTAGAAAGCAATCATATAATCGCCAGATGTCAAGCAGATAATGCATATTTAACTTATTAAAAATTTAATCACCTTAATAAAAATCCACTTAAAATCGCATATATATCTCTTTTTTTTCTATAAAATATACTCAGTTAAAAAAACCTAACAATACTTTCTTTTTTCTTAAACTAAATTTTTATATAAGAAAAACTCCAATCGATGACTTTTTATTTTAAATGAGATTTATCGTTATTAAAGGAAAAGTTTGTGGGGAAGCATTTTATCTAATCATACCTTGCTTATCTTCCTCCGCCACATACATTTCCTCTAAAGTTTTTTTTTAAAATATAGAAAAAAATTCTATTTTTTGTTCAGAACTAGTATTTTTTATAAAAAAACGATAATTTGTACAAAGACCATAAAATAAGTTTTAAATAAATATTATCTGTAATATCTTTGGGGAGATACAGATAAAATGAAAAATGAAAAAATCTATATTTTAGGGGAAAAAATTGGGTTGAATAAAAATGATATAGATGATACCTTGAAAGATAGAATTTCAATTAATAAAACAATTCCAATATCATATAGAACTGATTGTTATAAAAATGGACCAATATATGGTGCAGTAAGTATCAAAGATTTATGATTTATTGTTAAGAAAAACTGTGGGGGAGGTGGTTTTATTTTTTCCAATTTTCCCTTCCTCACACCCACATTCCTAATAGTTATCTTTTAATGGTTTTTTTTAAAATACTTTAAAGTGCTATAAAATCGTTGTAAAGCAGTAATATTTCCTAAAACTGCAAAATAAATCAAAACCCATTCCAAAAGATAAAGCTCTAAAGGCAACTTGAAATTGGAATAGTAAAGCAATATATGTTGAATAATTGGAGCAATCATAAGTAACACAAGCCTATCAGCTCTTCCAAGAAGCCCTGAATAATCACGTTTATAACCAACTGCCTGAGCCTGTGTCCCCATATAACTTGTAAGAAGCATACCAACAATTGCTAGTAGACCAATACTTGGATATCTACACCAAGGGCTTAATGCAAGGCCACCAACTATAAAGACATCGGCATATCTATCTAATGCATGATCAAGAAAATCCCCTCTTTTTGAGGTCTTATGTGTTAATTTTGCAACCTTACCATCAATTGCATCAAAAAGACCATTTAAGAATACAAAAATAACTGCACCATAAAGATAAAATTTAATTAACTCTTGATTTGGTGAAGACAAATAAAAAAATAAACCAGCAAGAAAGGCAAAAAGTACTGATAACCCGGATAAAACATCAGGATTTATTTTTATAAACCGTTTTGCAATTGAATTCAAAATTGGATCCACATTTTTTCTTTGGTTATCAAGGACCATAAGTAATCAACCTGCCTAGAAATCTTTTAAAATTTCTTCAGACCAATCAATTCTTCCTATTTTGTATTTTTTCATCATTTTAAAATTATTTTTAGTTAATTCAATAATCATATCAGCAATCTCTTCAACTGATTTATCTGACACATTAATTTCAAAAATGTTATTTTCTTTATGAATCTCAACAGCTTCACAAAGTATAATATCAAGAACTTCTGCTTCAATGTTTTCTTTTATTTTTTCTTTATTCCATCCTTTTTTTGATAAGTTGTTCTTAAGAACTTTTGGATGACATCTTAAGATTATGATTTTTTCAACAGTTTTCAAAAGATGGGACAGATGACCTTCGATAAAAACAATTTCTTTTCCACCATAATTATCAAAAATATATTTGTTAAATTTCTCAATATCAATAATATATGAATCTCTTTTTGTATCTTTACCGATTAAAAAATTCTTATCACATGCTACTTTATTTAAATCTACTACCTCGAAACCTTTAGTTTTTAATACTTCAGCAACAGAAGTTTTCCCAGTTCCAGGTGTCCCAGTTAAAGCAATAATCATGACTCTAAACTAACTTATGATAATCATATCCTCTAAATCCATCTTTAAAGCAGTAATGTAGCTCTTGGAAATCTTTTCTGAACTCTTTTATATCTGCTTTTATTTTCTTTGTATTATCGTTTTTTAATAATGCTCTTTTAAAGAATTCTGCAATACTATCCATGTCTATTTCTTTCATACCTATTCTAGTAAGCTCAGGTGTACCAAGTCGTAGGCCAGAAGGATTTAATGGATCTGTATCACCTGGAATAGTATTCATATTAGTGACAATACCAGAATCTTCAAGTTTCTTAGATGCCTCTTTTCCCTTTCCAGGTCCAATTTCAACTAATATCTGATGAGACTTGGTAAATCCTAGGTTTTCACCAAATACCTTGCATCCTTCCTCATGTAAAGATTGTGCTAAACGTTGCGCATTCTTTATTGTTTGTTTAGCATACGCCGCACCAAATTCAAGATGTTCAGCAAATGCTATTGCTTTTGCAGCGACATGATGAAGATGATACGAAGAAGTAACGCCTGGAAATATTCCAAAACCTAACTTTCTTAAAAATGATTTATCTTCATCTGTATTTCCTTTATGATCCGAAACAATCATACCACCTTGAGGACCAGGAAGTGTCTTATGGGTACTTCCACTCATTACATCTGCACCCTCCTTCAATGGATCTTGAAACTGTTTACCGCCAATAAGTCCTAAAACATGTGCAGCATCATAAACAAGATAGATTCCCAAATCATGTACAGCTTCTGCTAATTCTTTAATAGGACTAGGAAATAAAAAAACAGAGCGACCATTTAATGCAAGTTTTGGTTTCACTTTTTTAATAAGTTTTACTGCAGCATCAACGTCGATATTCATTATTTCATCATTAAATGGATAAGAGATAAGGTTAATTCCCCTAACACCTGCACCACCCCATTTGCCAAATGATATATGAGCACCATTTGCTAGATCAAGAACAACTGCAGATTCACCTGGTTTTATTAGCGCTTTTAATATCCCAATATTTGCAGTTGTACCAGCAGTAGGTCTGACATCTGCATAACTACAATTAAAAAGTTTCTTAGCAAGCTCTATTGCTTTTTCTTCAACATTATCAAAGAATTTACAACCCTCATAATACCTATGCCCAGGAGTTCCTTCTGCATATCTACCATGAAAATCAGTTAGCAACATCTCCCTGCAAAGAGGTGATAAAACATTTTCGCTAGCAATCATTGGAAGAGAACTGGCAAAAAATTCATTATTCATCTTTGCTTGTTTTCTTATGTATTCAACTTCATCATACCAACTCATTAGAATCACTCAAAAGCCATATTAAGAAACCTCATAAAAAGGTAATGGAAACATAAATTTATATTTCAATAAAATCTCTTGATGATTTAGTTAGTGCCTCTGCTCCTTTGCTTTTTACTAGAACATCATCTTCTATTCTTACACCACCTAAACCTGGGATATAGATACCTGGTTCAACTGTAAATACCATATTTTCTTCCAACAAAATATCACTATTAGAACTAAACCTGGCATTACTATCATGTACAGAAATACCAAGAGAATGCCCAGTTGAATGGATGAAACGTCCTTTAAACTTGGTACCTTGGATGTAAGAATTTACAACATCATGTACAATTGATGCTTTCACTCCAGATTTTATTGCATTAAAACCAATTCTTTGTGCCTCTAGAACCACTTTATACATTTCCTTTTGCATATCACTTGCTTTACCAAAGATAAAGGTTCTTGTAATATCTGAGTTGTATTTACTAAAACAAGCACCAAAATCACATAATACAAAATCTCCTTTTTTCAGCTTAATATCACCATGAGTATAATGAGGTTCTGCAGTATTTTTTCCAAAGGAAGAAATTGTTTCAAAGGCAGTTTTATCAGCACCATTTTTTTGCATAAGATAATTAATTTCTGCCGCAAGTTCATACTCATGAATACCATCACTGACAATTTGTGGAATTTTATCAGCAACAATATCTGCTATTTTGCATGCTTCCCTAATATAGTTTAATTCAATTACATCTTTGATGAGTCTTGTTTTTTCGATAGAATCTGAAACATCGAAAAAATCAAAATTTGATAACAGATTTTTGATTTTTAAAAAATCTCTAAGGGAAATTCCCTTAAAATTTAATCCAATTTTTTCATATGAAGAAACAGAATTTTTCAAGATTTTATTAAGTTCAGAGTGATCTTTGTAAACAATAATTTTAGTACCAGTTTTTTTTGCTGTTTCTTCTTCAAGTTGAGGTACTATTAACTCAACTTGTCCATCTGGAAACAAAACTGCATATGAACCTTCAAAGATGCCATGCGTAAGACCTGTAACATAAAAGAAATTATCATCAATAACGGGCATTGCAGCGTTTTTTATAAGAATAACATCAGGTTTCTTACTGATATTATTAAATATTCTCTTTACCCTTTTCTCCAACATCACACCGCCGATTTGCGATAGGGATTATATACTATAATAAAAAACGTAAAGTTAAACAAATGCTCCTATTGATGAAAAATTGTAAATCAGTATCCCTTAATCAAAGTGTGCAATTCTGATAGATCGTTTTTGATGGTTTCTACCTGTTTCATTTTTTCAGTTTCAAAATTTTTCAAGATATCAGGTAATGCTTTTGTCAACTTGTATATGTGTACTGGGCGACCCTTTCCTTTCTTTTTAAGATCCCTCTTTTTAGCCCAACCTCTTCTTCTCATCTCTTGCATAGCAACACTAACTTCAGGTTGTCGAAGATCAGCACCTTGCTCCACATCAGCAGATCTGCATTCATCAACCTGAGATATATACATTAAAGTTTTTGCAAGATTTTTTGGCATCCCTAACTCTGAGAATAATAGGACAGCTTTGTCATCTTTTTCATCTAATACAAACGAGTTCTTTCGCTTCATATTCTCCTCGTGTTTGTAATTCATTCGTGGGTATTTATATTTTTCTCATTTTTTCGATTCCAGATAGATTATTATTATTGTAATTGCTTATTTTAATGGTACTCTCACTAAGCATTTTCTTTGCTAACTTATCTGGATAATCACCAGAATATATTATTTCTTTAACACCTGCATTTATCAACATTTTAACACAGACTACACATGGTGTATTTGTGCAATATAGCATCGAATCTTTTATTGATACTCCAAATACAGCTGCCTGAATAATTGCATTTTGTTCTGCATGAAGTCCTCTACATAGCTCATGCCTTTCTCCAGAAGGAATATCTAGATTTTCTCTGAGACATCCAACCTCAGAACAATGCTTAAATCCTTTTGGAGCACCATTATAACCAGTGCTAAGTATATGTTTATTTTTTACAAGTAATGCTCCAACTTTCCTTCTTAAGCAGGTACTTCTCTTTGAAACAACATGAGCCATTTCCATAAAGTATTCATCGTATGACGGGCGCTCCTCCATAAAAATCAAAAGTATAATAGTACGAGCTACTTAATAAAATTATGATATTTTCACCGCGTTTAGCCCCACCTGATTCATCATGAAATGATTTAACCCCCTTTATCTGAACATCTAAAACTATTTCTTCTTTCTCATCTCTTTTAACTGTTGATTCCTTTTTTTCTACAGATTCTACATTGTTATGATCATAATG
>DAOVGR010000039.1 GCA_030672305.1 Thermoplasmatales archaeon
ACTATCGCCTGGTCAATCTTTTTAACACCCTCAACACCAAACCGGTTTTTCAGGTTCAGTCTAATGGTCTCCCCGCAAGGTATTTCAAATGAACCATCCGGTTTCTGCTCATATCCTAAAAGTTCAGCATCACAAGGATGAATCCTAAGATAATTTGCTGTTTGACCAGGAGTAAAATGTTTCAATTTCATGAAAATAAGCGTCTGCCCCATTGAACCAAGATACTTCACACTTTTAAGACGATTATAAAACAGTTTCATCACTTCTTCCAAAGGCGTTACATCCATGAAACTAAGAAATAACGCTAGTCTCATCGGATGGTCATCATCAGGGTTGTAAAACGCTGTTCGACTGCCACCAAATCTTTCATATTCCCGTTGTTTGAACTTATCCTCAAAAAGAGAGGCTCCTGCTTCATCTATTTTTTTCCAATAGTTTTTTATGTGTGCATCCACATCCAATTCCCACATGTTTTTTTCCTTCCTCCCCAGAACGCCTCTGGGGAAGAGGGAAAAATATTTTTACCCTACTTTAGTGATTGGACGAAAATCATTTAAAAGATGAGCACTGATTTGGAAATCCCATATGTAAATAATGTCAAAAATGACTGTAAATTTTCAAAAAGAAAATCCGTCATATATTTAGTTTTCCATTCCTTTTATATAGGAGTAATTGATACCCATCAACAGAGGTAAAAGGCTTTATGTCAGAGACATTCGCCATTGAGTCGGAAATTAATGCAATTCGTAAAAACGTTGAGTATAATCCAGATAATAAGTTTTATATTGAATTTCTAAAACCATATTATATATTTACTAAAGACGGTCAGTATCTTTTTGGTTCGATTCAACTAGGTAGAAGACCTGACCGAGCTTTCTATATGGTCCCAGAAAGTTATACGCTTGGAAAAAAACAAAGGAAATTTGATACAAAGATAGGGAAAAAAATCTACGAAGTTACAATGGGCTATCTTAAAGAGGAAAATCCTCCATTAATTGTTCAGGATGGTATTCAGGGTGAGCATGATTATGAGGTTGGACTCCGTTTTATACTTAGTATAAAAAATCCTCATAGTGCTTATATCGGTTGGATGGCCAAGATGATGGTTTTTCCTCCTAAGAAAAATATGAGAATTGATTGTTGGAATTATTGCATTCAAGAAAAATTGCCTGAAAGATATGTTAAAGAAATTCGAAGTATTTGGCCTGAATATGATCCAAATGTACCATTAACACTTTATGATCTTACTGAGATGGATAAAAATATAAGACGTGTTCTTAGCCTTGGTGTTGATTACTTTGGCGGAGCTTTTAAAAAACCTAATCTTACAATGGTTTGGAATAAGGCTGAAGCTGATGGGTTGATTACATATCACGCGGGTTGTACATTAGATCGTGTTTTGAAAGGTTTAAGTGGAACTGGAAAAACTACACTTACTGTAGGTCCAAAACTTGAACAAGATGATGCATGTCTAGGTAAGCCCATTACAAATGGAACTGGAAAAATAATTGAAACTAAATTGATAGGCCTTGAGGCCGCTAGCTTTGCTAAATCTCAAGGTTTAGATCAAGATAGTCCAGAGTATCCAGGCCTTATGAAGTCTAGAGAAATTGATAAAAATGGTAAAAGGCCAATTGTTCTTGCGATGAACATTGACTGTGAAGGGGTTGAATATGTTACAAAGAAAATTAATGGGTATGAGATAAACCTTCCGCAGAAGATATCCGGAGAACAAGTCGGTTCTTTACAGTGCACAAAATATGAAAAAAGTCACACTACAAATGGTAGATTCATCTTTCTTTTTAGTGAATTGAATCCAGACTGGGGGAATAGTGGTGAAAAAACCTTAAAGTCTGAAGCATTAAGTTACAAAAAGTTTGACACTCTCGAACCAATTTTTAGAGTAGTAGATTCAAAAATGGCAATCGCTCTTGACTCTGCTTGCGAAAGTATTATCACTTCTGCAATTGCTGCACAGAAACCTGGTACTCGTGTTCGTTCTTATGCTGCTACTGATTTTATGGCTCGCGAGCAATCCCATCAAGCTTTATTGAAATTAAAGATGTATGAAGATATGAATTTAGACTTGAATGGTAAATTAGTGTTTTTCATTAATAATGCCGGTTTTGTAGGTGAATATGATATTGGAGGAAACCAGATTAAAAAGTTAGATGATGATGGAAAACCAATTCCAAAAAGAAATAGTGAGACTGGTGATATACTAAAAAATGAGCTTGGCGAGATTATATACGAGGGTCAAGGTGAAGGTATTAGTGTTGCTGACTCAAAGAAATTGATTGACCTTGTTGAACATAAAAAAATTGAGAAATGGATTAAACACCCTGTTTTTGGTTATCTTATACCTGATCCAAAAGAACTTGAAGAAAAACATGGAATGAAGAATTTTGGTAAGCGGTTTAACCCTCTAAATTACTACTCTCCAAAAAAGTATCTAGAATTTATAAGAAGGAATATCACAGAGCGAACAGAATTCCTTGAAGGTTTATTCAAGGGGCAAGAAGGAGAAGAAAAACTAAAAGATATTATTAATATCTGGAAGAAATGTAAAATTCCAAGTGAACAAGAAATTAAAAAGTTTTACGATACTTACTATTAATTTGATTTTTACTAGTTCATTTTAGATATTTAGGAAGATTTTTAAACATCATATTATTTAAAATCCTAAATATCGGAGGTTTGTTATGGTAACAATAAAAGAAGTAAAAAGCACAATATCAATAGCTATTGCAGGTGCTTTTGGATTTATAATCGCTCTGATTTGGAAAGACATAATAATCGGTGCAATGAAACTCTATAATTTATGGCAAGATGGTGGATTTGCTGATGAATATGCTTTAATGGTTGGTATCGTTGTAGCAATTATTATAACAATTGTCGCAGTTTTTGGAATTCTTTTCATAACAAAATGGGGCGGAGTAGAGAAAAAATAAAAATATTTCCTTTAACAGCCCTGAGCGGATTCGAACCGCTGTCACTGGCTCCAAAGGCCAGAATGTTAACCGCTACACCACAGGGCTATCCTATTTTTTTATTTTGGCAAATACAAATAATACTTATATACTTTTAACACTGATATAAAAATTTCTTTAATTCTTGTTTTGTTGCTGTTTTTGAATTTTTACCCATATATCCCGAAGAGTTGCTGTTCTGTTTATTATTAGTTTTTCATTTGTAGTATCTGGATCTATACAGAAATAACCAAGACGTTCAAATTGAAATCTATCTAATGGTTTTAATTTTTTCAATTCTGGTTCAATTTTACATGAATTGAGTATTTCAAGTGAGTTAGGATTTAAAAATTCTTTAAAATCTTCACCTTTTTGTCCCGCTGGATCTTTAGCTGTAAATAATCTTTCATAAAGTCGAACTTCAGCATCAATTGCATTATCTGCTGATACCCAATGTATTGTTGCTCTTACCTTTCTTCCATCTGGTGCATATCCACCTTTTGTTGCAGGATCATATGTACATCGTAACTCTATGATTTTATCATCTTTTTTAATTACTTCTTTGCATTTTATAAAATATGCATATCTAAATCGTACCTCACGACCTGGCGCTAATCGATAAAACTTTTTTGGAGGATCCTCCATAAAATCATCTTGCTCGATATAAAGAACTTTTGAAAATGGAATTTTCCGTGTACCAGCATTGGGATCTTCTGGATTGTTAATTGCTACGATTTCTTCTACTTGATCATCAGGATACTTTTCGATAACCACTTTTAATGGTCGTAGTATACCCATAAATCGTAAAGCTGTTTTGTTTAAATCTTCCCTAACAAAATGTTCAAGAAAGTCAAAGTCAACCATGCTGTTTACTTTTGCCACTCCTATTCTTTTACAGAAATTCCTTATTGAATTTGGAGAGTATCCACGTCTCCGCATACCGGAAATAGTAGGAAGTCTTGGATCATCCCATCTCTTGACATATTTACCTTCTACCAATTCTAATAACATTCTCTTGCTCATTACTGTGAATGTAAGATTTAAACGGGCAAACTCAATTTGTTGTGGATGATATACATTAAGAGCATCAAGGAACCAATCATAAAGAGGTCTGTGGTTCTCAAATTCTAGTGTACAGATAGAATGCGTTATTCCCTCTATTGAATCTTCAAGGCCATGTGCCCAGTCATACATTGGATAGATGCACCATTTATCCTTTGTGCGATGATGAGCGGCATGTAATATTCTATACATTACTGGATCACGCATGTTAAGATTTGGATGACTCATGTCTATTTTTGCTCGAAGTACCTTCTCACCATCCCCAAATTCACCATCCTTCATTTGCTCAAAAAGAGTTAGATTTTCTTCTACTGTACGATTACGATTTGGACTATTTTCTCCTGATTTTGTTATTGTGCCCCTGTACCAAGATATTTCTTCAGCAGATAAATCATCAACATATGCTTTCCCATCTTTTACTAACTGTACAGCATATTCGTACATTTGATCAAAATAATCTGAGCCAAAAAGTAGTCGGTCATCCCAATCAAATCCAAGCCATCGAACATCTTCTATTATTGATTTGACATATTCTTCTTCCTCTTTTGTAGGATTTGTATCATCGAATCGGAGATTACAAAAACCACCATAATCCTCAGCAATTCCAAAATTTAGACAAATAGACTTTGCATGACCAATATGAAGATAACCATTTGGCTCAGGGGGAAATCTTGTATGTACACGACCTTCATACTTATTTGTTTTTAGATCTTCATCAATAATCTCACGAATAAAATCTTTAGAAATATCATTTGTTGATTGCATATTTACTTCACTATCCCACCTTATTATACAGCCCCGACCAGATTCGAACTGGTGACTAGAGATCCAGAGTCTCTTATGTTAACCACTACACTACGGGGCTAGCAAATTAAATCTGATGATAAGAATTTTCCTATTTAACCTTTAATGTTATTAAAAAAGTTTTACAAATATCAATCATTAATATTAATAAATAAATTTGCTGATTATATACTAATTAGGTTAATACTCTCTATAGAAATTGAATTAAAAATATTCTTTGTTAGTAATAAGATTTGTTTATATATGTGCAAAATTTAAAAAATCAAAATAGCGATTTAATAACGCTATTATTAATTTTGGGTTTATTTTTCTAAATAAGAAATTAGGTAGAAGAAAGGTCTTACATAGTAAATCCCATCTAATGAATATCTTATTTATCATATGAGCATATTTTTTAGGATTTTTCATTGCTAAGAATTTTCCAGCAATGTTACCACTAATAAGAGCACGATAGATACCCTGCCCAGAAATTGGATATGTACCCACTCCTGCGTCTCCAATAAATAAAATATTCTGATATCTGAGTGGTCGCTGTATTCCAATTGGTATTAATCCACCTGTGATATAATTTATTTTCCCTTCAATTTGTTGTTCTTCCTTAAATTTTTCAAGCATCTCTTTCAGATTATAATTAAAATTTGTAAAAGATCCAACTCCCAAATTAATCTCATTTTTTAAAGAATTCCGGGGAAATATCCAAAAGTAACCACCAAAATCTGAGTATATAACCTTCAATGTATCTGAAATGAAGTAGTTTGAATTTTCTAAAGTATGTTGATAAGTTGTTCCTTTTATACCACGATTTAATCCAAGCTCTCTTTTAACTAAACTAGGACATCCAGATGCATCAATAATAAAATCTCCATTTAGTTCGTTTATTGTTTTGATTTTATCATTTGTTAAAAAAATTACTCCTAGTTTTTCTGCTTGTTTTCCTAACTGATATATATATTCTTGTCTGTTTAGAACAAATGTTTTATTAATTTCTCTATGAATTATTCGCTTTCTACCGCCAATTATTAGCTCAAATCTTGTTATATTGTTAAAAATACTTTTTCCTTTCGGTATATCGGATATCCATTTACTTTCAACACTATGAGCTTCACCGCATCTTCTGCCTTCATGATTGTAACCAATCTTTTTATGTTTTTCATGAATTATTACTTCTATTGATTTGTCATTTTTTTTTAATGAAATACCTGCACTTATACCACTAAGGCTACCACCAATAATATCTACTCTTATTTTAATCACCTTAAAACATTGGCATAAATGCCAATTGTCACAAAATAATACATTTTAAATAAATAAATAAAACTTCCTACTAAACTGATATAGTAGTGGGAATTTATTTAAAATTCTGAGTAGAACGGAGCTAGTTGATTTTCTGTTTCTTGGTATGGTGACTTCCAATTTACTTAAGTCACTTTCCTGATAAAAAATATCTTTGGCTTTTGCTTTTATTATATATGTTCCCTTTTCATTCCATGTATGACTTATTATTTCTTCTTCTCCTGAGTCGTAAGGCCCTATCCATTCCTCGATTGTTCCATCTCCCCAATCAATCCAGAGATAAACATCATCTAAATCAGGGTCTATTGAAGAGAATGAATAATTGTATTCTTGACCTTTTTTACCACTTGTTGGACCGTTTATATTTGGTTTATTTGGTGGAAGGTTTAAACCACCCCATGGATCCATTAAGGGATACCTGTCTTTATTGTTCCCACCTGGAATATTATATGGTGTATCACCTATACCATCACCATCATTATCTGTTCCGTTATAATCATTCCAGTAATTTCCACCAGAGGGATACCCATCATCCCATATATTATTGGGACCTCCACGTTCAAAAGCTTGATTGTCACCATTATTTACAAAGTTGTTATGATGAATTTTATTAAACTCTCCTCCCCCTTCACACATATCTAAAAGTATACCTTCTTCATCATTTGATATTATATTGTTTGTAACAATTTGGTTATATGCAGACATAATCATGTAAATTCCCCTGTTGTTATATGATATGTTGTTGTGATTAATTACATTGTGACTGTGATGGTCACTGCTGGTATGTTCAAAATGGATACCGTCATTTGTGTTTGTGGATATATTGTTATAAGAAATAATATTGTTATCGCTATTTTCTTTACCAGGATATTGTGTTCGAAACATTACACCATTACGGTTCTTATTTAAAATATTACACTCTATAATACCATTTGTTACATTTATAAACACAATCCCATCATTTTTAATATCGCCATCATGTACATAACAGTTCAAAATATTAAAGTACATACTTGTATTTCTAATAGTTATGCCATCTTGGGAAGAGGCATGTATCTCCCAGTTTTCAATAATATATGGATCATTATTCGTCCCAGATCCCCCATTTACACCATTTTCACTTGTGAACTCATCATTTCCATTAATGTAAATTGGTTCATGTGGAATATATGGTGACTGATTAGAAGAAAAATTAACAGCATTAGCATTTAAACTAGGTGAAAAGACTAGGCTAAATAAGAATATTATAACAATAAATACTAATAATTTCCTAGCCAATTATACCAGCCCAAGAAACTAATAATTTGTTTTATTAATGGAAATCTATCCAGCATTCTTAATAATAACAAATTTTGTTGCATTTTGTTTCTCGGAATTTTTACTTCGAGTTCTCCCCACTCGCTTTCAGCATCAACTTCATCTTTAATTTGAGCTTTAATAATATATGTTCCCTTTTTATTCCATATATAATGTTCACTTATTACCTCCCCAGATATGTAGGGACCTTTCCATCCGGTTGTATCACCATTACCCCAATCCCAACGGATATAAACTTCATCACTATCGGGGTCAATTGGTGTAACATTATATGTATAATACCTTGCTGTTCGTCCCTCAGTAGGGCCAATAATATCTGGTTTTTCTGGTGGACGATTCCCCACTTTAACTAATTGCGTTTTTGTTTCATTTGAAGAGTGTTCGTCTATTACTTGTAAAGTAACAGGGTAAACTTCTGTCTCTTCAAATATATGTGTAGTTGTAGGAATTGTGTTTGATTCATCATATACTCCATCATTATCCCAATCCCATTCATATAAAATGATATTTTCATCTGGGTCAGTACTAATTGAAGCATCGAAAAGGATGTTTTCCCCAGGATCAGGATATTCAGGTGTCCAGTCGAAATCAGCACTAGGACGATAGTTCCAAGGTATTGTAAAAAGAGTAACTTCAATATTATCTTGAAATTGACCAACTAAAGTACAATTTCCAGTATCTTCATCACATTCATACAAATAACTTTCTTGATTTGATGTATAAGCTGCTAAATATAAAATATCGTTCTCCCTGTGAAAATCACCATCCTGAGCATAATTAAGATCTATGCCAAGTGGCCCAACTAAGTTTGCTGAACCTGTCATCTTATTAATAGTCCAAAGATTGTCACCAAGATCCCAACCATATAATACACCATCTGCATCAAATGCAAGGCTAATCATGGTTATTATACCACCTCCGAATCTACCAATGTACTCTTGTTCACCTGTTTCTCTATCAATTTTGTAGAGATCATCATCTGTACAACCATAGATTTCTTCTTTAATAGGATCAAATGCTAAACCATTGAGCCCAATTCCTCCACCGCCAATAATTTTCCAATCACAAGTTAATGGATTTATCTCGTATAGCTGGCCAGTACTATGTTCACTTGTATAAATTACACCATCATTTGTACTAGTACCACCGCTACCTGAACCAGGATACTCAGGACAAATACATGTTGGGTCTTCTGGAAAATTTAATTGAATTGTATAAAGCCAACAATCTAATAAAAAGCCACCTTGTATATATGCAGTATTTTCGACTGATAATAATCCCTTATTACTAATAATATGATTTATCATTAGATAGTTTTCATTTTCATTAATATTATTTGTTTTTCCAACCGTTGGATAAATACTTACCAAAAATAAAATTAAAAAAATTCCAAACACTATTGCTTTTTTCATTATTCTATTACCTCGCATTTTTTTCCTCCCTAAATGATATTAATATAGATATTCTTATCATTCTATTTAAATTTAGGGGTATGGATTTGAGATTGGTGATACTTACAAAGCCATACATTGTCATTTTTTAATATAATCTCTATCATTTTTTAAAAGTTACCCGCGTTACCTAATTCTATATAATTTGTTACATTTATTGAAATACTACAAAAAAATTAAGTACTCCAGATTAGTTCCATCTTTAGAGGTGATTTGTTAAATGGGAATCTATAAAATAATTGATATAGTGGGTACATCAGATAAGAGCTTTGCAGATGCTGCTAGAAATGCTGTAATTGGAGCATCAAAAACTGTTAGAAAAATACGTCGAGCTGAGGTTACAAAACTTGATGTAAAGGTAGAAAATGATAAACCTGTATTATTTAGGGCTGAAATGAAAATTTCCTTTGAAATTGAGAGATAAATTTTGTTTTAAATTATTGGAATAGTCAGACTTCCAAAAGGCATAACCACAACTTTTGGTTCATTTCCTTTAGATTTAATTATCTTTACTGCTTCATCTACTGCAGTTTGGATATCTGAATATGGTTTCAACATAGCTTTTTTTACTATGTCATCATCTAAATCAGTAACTGCCCACATATCAGCTCTGATACCGATCTGAGCCATTTTAGCTGCTTTATGATATCCAAGTTTATATTCTTCATCAAGTATTTCAAATATTTTTTTTGGTGAATCTGCTTTGGAAAGTAATTTTAAAAAACCATCCTCTCCAATACCAGTTCGACATTTAGAAACAAGGATAATAACACCATCATCTTCTAAGGCTAATTTACCATTATCTAGTGCTTTTTGAGATTGATAAAGATCGATATCCATAGGATAAGGAGCAGCAGATATTACAATGTTACCTTTCTGTTTTAATGGAACACAAAAAATTTGATTAGAATATTTAATGGCTGCATCAAACGATTTATGTAAATCACCAGCTGTTACAGCAAAAAGTTTATGATCACCCGTTAAGACAGTCTGAATGGAAAAAATATTTAGGTCCTTTAAAACATCCATTGCATCTACCATATCCTCATTAACCGGATTGCCGTCAAGAGAAAGAGAACATGCATCATCACTTAATGCAAGCTTATGGTTCATCTCAATGGTTTTATATGATGCAACGCCTGGCAAAAATGATTTCCTACCACCAGTATAACCTGCAAAATAATGTGGTTCAACACTTCCAATAACAAGGATGTTTCTATACTCTGAAACTAGTTTGTTGATATACATCTCAGTTCCATTTTTTGACTTACCAAGATATGTCATATCTTCATCTTTACGAGCATCATGAGCATAAACCTTTCTTCTAAAAACTTTGTAAGTATCTCCAAATATAAACCTATATTCTTCTTCTGAAGGAGCCCGATGAACACCTGTTGCTATTAGAAACTTAACATCGGGATGAGATGATAGTACTGGTAAAAGATATTTTAAAACTTTTGAGGTTGGAGTAGGCCTAGTTGCATCATTTATTATTACAAGTAATCTATCTGTATCTTCAGCAAATTCATCATAGGATTCAAAACCTATTGGATTTTCTAATGCTTCTTCTATCAACTTATTTTGATTTTCAATTGTAACTTTTTTTGGAACTAGAATTTCACAATTATCAGGAACATTGACTTTGATATTTTCTTTTCCATATGGTATATCAACTTCCATTATTCTCCCTCAAATTTATATCCTGAATATAACAACCAGCTAATATATTTTAATGAATTTAAAGAAGCCCTAGAGCGAATATACAGAAATAAGCAGAGAATTATTTTTCTCAAATAGTATTAAAATGCAAAATTTCTGAATAATGAATTAGTAAATTTTAATATCTTTGCTATTTTGGATTAAAGCTATAAGATATTAGCTCGGCATTGATGTTACTTACGAAAGGAAGAACCTCTTCGAAATTTCCTGTTATTTTTATTTTGTTACCAACTTCTGGAGAATAATAAATATTTCCTAAACTGCTCCCCATCAATGATATATTGTACGCTTCAAATGGTTCTTCTCTTGCAGGGACTTTTACATAATCTTTGCCAAAACAGCAAAGTATCGTTGGAACTGCTGGAATTTCAAATACGTTATCAATATCCACATACTCATTTAAGACGTATTTAATGTCAATTATTGGAAGAATATCATTAAGGATATCTGAAATTTCTTTTAACATATCAGGATCTGTACCAAGAATTGTTGCTAGAATTGGTATCACACCTGGGATTCTAAAAAATTTGTTTATAGTATTAGCAAGTCTAAGCCATGAAGATTCGATAGTACCGCTCAATGAAAAATTAGTAGCAGGAAGTCCCCAGCATTTACTGGTATTTAATGGAAATTCAATAAGTGGATATGGATTACCAAGACCTATATCTAAGATAATTGTTGCAGGAATTGGTATATTTGGCATAAATGACAAATCATAATAAGGTTGCTCAACAATCTTTATTGTCAACCTACCAGATATTATAATATGAACTTGTTTTATTGCTAAATCGGTTTTGTTATAAGTAATAGTTCCTTCAATTGTTGTACTTTTTAATTCTCCTGTTATATTAATTGGGCCATCACCAAAATCAGTATAAAGCTCATAGAAACCACTTATGTCTGCCTCAAAATTTAATTCATAGAACTCCTCAGTAACTTTATTAACTTCAAGTTCAAGAGTATCTATATTACCATCTACAAAAATTGATAAATCTGTTTGCTCAAAATCAATGACAATTTTATCCACTCTATACGCCCACTTGTCGCCAACCTCCCAAACAGGTACATCACCTTCATCAAATGATATAGTATCAATTTCATTATATTCATATTTAATAGATGAATTCTTAACATTATGAGCAGTTGTCAGAATAGCAGTCATCAGCATTAAACAAATAAAAATACCAATTATTTTTCGATTCATTTCTATTTTTTCCTCCCAACTACATATTAATTATAAAGATTCTAATAAAATATTTTAATATAAATGTAACTATATCAATTGATTATACTGATTTTAATTCAAAAAAAGAAAAAATAGATGGATTTGGGTATATATTACTAGGCTCCCTTAATAATTTATTTATATGATTCTTGTTATTCTTCGGAAGGATGAAAAACTTCCATGTTGCAATTATTGGAGCAGGTGTAATTGGCTCATCAATTGCATGGGAGTTATCAAAATATAAGCTAGATGTTGTTGTTTTTGAGAAAGGAAGTGACGTTGCTACAGGTACAAGTAAAGCTAATAGTGGTGTTATTCATAGTGGAATTAATTCTCCATCATCTTCCTTAAAAGCTCGTTTTTGTGTTGAAGGCAACAAGATGCTTCAACCATTGGCAGATTCATTAGGTTTTTCACTTAAATGGGTTGGAAAATTTGTAATTGCAAAAAATGAAGATGAAGCAAAAGAACTTAATCAAATTAAAAAAGTTGGTCAAGAGAATGGAGTTCCTGGTTTAGAAATTAAAGATGAGAAAGATGTTAAAGCACTAGAGCCTAATGTACCATGCTACAAGGCTTTATGGGTACCAACTGCAGGCATAATTTTACCATATGAATTTACTATAGCATTTGCTGAAAACGCTGCTATTAATAATGTTAATTTTTTACTTGAAACAGAGGTTATGGACCTACAAAAAAAAGAAAATAATTTTGTAATAAAAACTAACAAGGGAAAATTTCAGTCAAAAATATTAGTAAATGCAGCAGGATTAAATTGCAGAGAGATAGTATCAATGTTACAAGAACCAGATTTTAATGTTCATCCTTGTAGGGGAGAGTATCTTGTTTTAGATAAAGCCTATAGCCATCTAGTAAAATCTATGATTTATCCTATTCCTCCAAAAGAACTAGGAGTTTTAGGTGTTCATATAACACCAACAATTGAAGGTAATATCCTTCTTGGCCCAAGTGCTGAGTTTATTAATGACTCTGATGAAAAAAGAACAACATTAAAAATGATGAAAACCTTGCTAAGAGAAGCAAAAGATATTATTCCAATATTTCCTGAAAAGGCAGTTATAAATGCTTATTCAGGAATTAGGTGTAAACTTGCCTCACCAAATGAGGGAGGATGGACAGATTACATAATTGAAGAAAGCAAACAAACACCTGATTTGATAAACCTTTTAGGGATTGAATCCCCTGGTCTAACTGCTGCCCCAGCTGTTTCAAAAGAAGTAGTCAAAATGATTTCAAAGTCTATTAAGATGAAGACTAAAACTGATTTTAAAACTAAAAAAATTAAAAATAACCGTTTTTCTGAAATGAGTTCAAAGGAAAAATCTGATTTAATTAAAAAAGACCAAAGATGGGGAAGGGTTGTTTGCAGATGTGAACATATTACAGAAGCTGAAATATTCAACGCTTTATCTAATCCTTTAAAATCACAAACCCTCTCATCTGTTAAGTACCGTTGTAGAGCTGGAATGGGAAGATGTCAGGGGGGATTTTGCACTCAACATATTGTAAGAATTATGGGAGAAGATTTTAATATCGATGTTAAAAAAATGAAATTAAAATCTTCTAATTCTAATCTTTTTTATGGTAAAACACGGGAGATTGACAATGATTAATCTTAATGTTGATGTAGCAGTTATTGGGGCTGGACCAGCAGGTTTAGCTGCTGCTATTTCAGCACTTGAAAATGGTGCAGAAGATGTAACAGTTTTAGATAGAAATAGTTGGTTAGGAGGCATTTTACCACAGTGTATACATGATGGCTTTGGAGTCGAGGAAATTGGAACTTCTATGACTGGACCTGAGTATGCTGAGATGTATATTGAGACTGCTGAAAAATTAGGCATTAATTTCTTATGTAAGACTATGGTTTTGCAGATTTTTAAAAATCGTGAAATCATAGCAATTAACAATAGAGGATTACATAAAATCAAAGCAAAATCTATAGTTCTTGCAATGGGATGTCGAGAAAAGACAAGATGGGATGTTATGATACCTGGTGATCGCCCTAGTGGTATCTATACTGCAGGTGTTGCTCAAAGTTTCATTAATCTATACAACATTATGGTTGGAAAAAATGTAGTTATTTTAGGATCTGGAGATGTAGGCCTTATTGTAGCACGCCGTTTAAAGTTTGAAGGTGCAAACGTTCTAGGAATAATTGAAATATTGCCCTATGCTAGTGGTCTTCCAAGAAATGTTGTTCAATGTCTTGATGATTATGATATTCCTCTTTATCTTAATCATACTGTAACCTACATAAAGGGTAAGGAAAGACTTGAGAGCGTTACTATTTCGCAAGTAAATGAAAAAATGGTCATTACTCCTAGAACTGAAAAAGAAATAAAATGTGATACTCTTCTACTATCGCTTGGCTTGATTCCTGAAAATGAGTTATCTAAACAAGTTGATATTGAAATCGATAGGTTAACAGGGGGACCAATTGTTAATCAATTTTTTGAAACCACAATTTCAGGAATATTTGCCTGTGGAAACTGTCTTCTAGTTTATGATACAGTGGATATTTTATCAATAGGTGCTAAACATGCTGGTAAATATGCAGCTAAACATGTTATCGGACAAAAAGATAAGGTCAATGATTATGTTAAAGTCACAGCTGGTAAAGAAATTCGATATGTTATTCCTCAACGGATTAATAAACCAGGAAAAGTACATTTTAGTTTAAGAGTTGAAAATCCTAGGGAATCAGCAATACTTCGTATTTTTGCAGGGGATGTTGAGCTTTTAAAGAAAAAATTACCATGGGCATATCCTGCAAATATGATTGAATTTGAGATTAACATCCAAGAAGAGATAATAACGTCTAATAAAGACTTGGAGGTAACCCTTGATGACTGATGAAAAAGTTATTACATGTATTGTTTGCCCAATTGGTTGTAAGATATCTTTTAATACAGATGGTAAGCATTTTAAAATTAGTAATGGAAATAAGTGTATTAAAGGAGTTGAATATGCAAGAGCCGAAGCCCTTGATCCTAGAAGAATGCTTACCAGCTCAGTTCTTGTAATAAATGGTGAATGGCCACTTGCCAGTGTGAAAAGTTCTAAACCGGTTCCCAAAAATAAATTATTTCAAGTTTTGAAACATATAACGCAAGCAAAAGTTGATGCACCTGTAACACTTGGACAAAATATTCTAAAAAACGTAGCAAATACTGGAATTAATATTATTGCAACTAAATCGGTTAGAAGGTTGTAAAAGTAAGATTTTTTTATCCGATTTTTAGGAGATTTTATATATAGATATAAGATACAAAACTTGTAAAACTATATATAATTAACACATGTTAATTGGAAGTGGTGTCTATGGGTATCGTAGATTTGACTTCTATGGGGGAGTCACAGGTTAAACTTAGAAACGAAATAAACGAAAGATTATCGAGACTACAAGATGAAATATCTGATTATTGTTATCAGTGTGCTAAGTGTACATCAGGTTGTGAAGCACATAAATTACTTGAGCTTGAGCCACATAAAATTGTTGCTCTGCTAAAAAGAGGACTTATAGATGAGATGATTAATTCTGATGTCATCTGGACTTGTATGAGCTGTTTTAAATGTCGTGAACGTTGTCCACAAAAAGTTGCTCCTGTTGAAATTTTATTTGCACTAAAAAACATGGCTGTTGCAAGTGGTAAACAGATACCTGGAAATTATACAGCCATGCTCCAGTCTGTTTTATCTATCGGTCTTATTCAAGATGTAAAAAGTATTACCACTCGTGATAATAAAACAAAAAGTAGATCAGATCTTGATCTTCCTGAAATTTCAAAACCAACTGATTCGACAAAATTTCAGATGATACTTTCAAAACTTGCAGTTGAAAAGGTTTAAGGGAGGTTTTTTTTATGAAAAGTTACGTGCTGTATCCCGGTTGTGTGATGCCAACAGAACAATATGCATATGAAATGTCAATTCGTGAGGTTTTACCACTTCTAGAAATAAAGCTTGTTGATCTAAAAGATTTTTCTTGTTGTGGAGAACCTATAAAAAGTGTTAATCAAATGCTATCACTTGCACTATCTGCAAGAAATATTGCACTTGCTGAAAAAGAAGGTCTTGATATTTTTGCTCCATGTCCAATGTGTCATTTAGCTCTTAGTGAAAGTAAACGAATTCTTGATTCAGATCCCGCTATGAATGAAAAAATAAACAAGTTTCTTGCAGACGAAGGATTAACATATATGGGTAAATCTGTTATTGTCAATACTCTTGACCTTTTACACGACATTGTTGGTGTTGAGAATATAAAGAAACTTGCAAAGAAACCCTTAAACGAACTTAAAGTTGCAACCCATTATGGATGTCATTTGATTAGGCCAAGTGAAATTGGTCGACCAGATGACTCTGAAAATCCACAAAAAATGGAAAAAATCCTTGAAGCAATTGGTGCAAAACCCCTTGATTATCCAGAAAAACTTGATTGCTGTGGTGGATTATTAACAGCAAACCTTCCTGAATCAGCTCTTACTAAAACTGGTCAGAAACTTCAAAAAGTTCAGGAACAAGGTTTTGATGCTTTTATTGATACTTGTCCTTGGTGCCATCGTCAATACGATTCCAAGCAAACAAAAGCAGGCGAAACTGTTGCTGCAAAACTAGAAGTTCCTGTATTTTATCTTACACAACTTCTTGGACTTTCTTTTGGTATTTCAAGTGATAAACTTGGCCTTGATTTAAATCTAAGTCCTGTTGATAAACTAAATCTTGGAGGTAAATAATATGAGCAACAAAATTGGTTTTTTTGTATGCCATTGCGGTATTAATATCTCCTCCACAGTTGACATAAAAGAACTTATGGAATATGCAAAAACATTAGATGGAGTTGTAATAAGTAAAGATTACAAGTATATGTGTTCTGATGTTGGTGCTAATCTTATTAAGGACTCGATTAAAAAACATAACCTGGATAGTGTTGTTATCGCATGTTGTTCACCACGTATGCATGAACATACCTTTAGAGGTGTTGTGGAAGCAGGTGGAGTGAATGCCTTTAACCTTGAGATAGCAAATATTAGAGAACAATGTTCTTGGGCTCATGAGAATAAAAACCTTGCAACTGAAAAAGCAAAAGCCTTAGTTCGTGGTGCTGTTGCTAAGGCAAAACTTTTAGAATCCCTTGAAACCTCAAAAATAAAAGTCACACCTAAAGCTCTAGTAATAGGTGGTGGTATTGCAGGTATTCAAGCAGCACTTGATATTGCAGAAGAAGGTCACAAAGTATATCTTGTTGAAAAATCACCTAGCATTGGTGGGCGGATGGCTCAGCTTGATAAGACTTTCCCAACTCTTGATTGTTCAAGTTGTATATTAACACCAAAGATGATGGAAGTTGCAAATCATCCTAATATTGAGCTTTTATCTTATTCTGAAGTTATTGGAATTGAAGGAAGTATTGGTAATTATAATGTGAAGGTAAAAAAGAAGGCTAGATTTGTTGACATGGATAAATGTACTGGTTGTGGAGATTGCATGGTAGCATGTAGGCTCAAGGATAGGATTTCAAGTGAGTTTGATGAAGGAATAGGTAAACGTAGTGCAATCTACATGCCTTTTCCACAGGCGGTCCCACTAAAGTGTACAATTGATGCTGAAAATTGCCTGTTGCTTACTCGTGGAAAATGTGGAACAGGGCCTCTCTGTGTTGAAGCTTGTGACGCAGATGCAATAGATTTCAAACAAAAGGATGAGGAAGTTGAACTAAATGTTGGTGTAATAGTTGTAGCAACTGGCTATGACCTGCTTGATCCGACTAGTTTGCATGAATATGGTTATTCTCGTTCAGATGACGTGATTACAACCCTTGAAATGGAAAGATTGATTAGTTCATCTGGACCGACTACCGGAGAGATTATTCGTCCATCAAATGGGGAAAAACCAAAAAGTATCACATATGTTTTATGTGTTGGCTCTCGTGATGAAACAGAATGTACATGGTGTTGTCGTATAGGTTGTATGAGCGCACTTAAACATGTATATTTACTTAAAGAGAAATTAGGAGAGGATATTGAAATTAATATTTGTTACACTGACATTCGCAGTTTTGGTAAAGGTTACGAAGAATTTTACAGAAAGATACGTGGAATGAAAACAAACTTTTTCCGAGGTCGACCATCAGAGGTTAGAAAATCAGGAGATCATCTTACAATTGATATTTTTGATACTACAACAAATAAATTATTTGAGATAAAAACCGATCTTGTTGTCCTTGCACCTGCTCTTGTATCAAGAGCAGATGCAACAGATTTTACTCGCATTCTTAGAATTTCACAAAGTATTGATGGATTCTTTTTGGAAGCTCATCCAAAACTAAGACCAATTGATACCTTTACTGGCGGTGTTTTTATTGCTGGTTGTTGCCAATCTCCAAAAGATATTCAGGATTCTGTTGCACAAGCCAGTGGTGCGGCTGCACGTGCGGCAAATATTTTATCTAAAAAGGAACTAGAAGCTGAACCACTTATTTCCTATGTTGATGAAGATTTATGTTCAGGTTGCAGTACCTGTTTATCTGTATGTGCATACAATGCAATTGAGCTTGTTAAGGATGGTGACAAATCACAAGCAAAGGTAAACGAAGCTCTGTGCATGGGCTGTGGTTTATGTGTTGTCACTTGCCCGTCAGGGGCGATGCAACAACATGGTTATAAAGATAAACAGTTAAGACCAATGATTGAAGAAACTGTCTAAAACATAGATTTAAATTCAAATTAATATATTGATAAACAATGAAAGATACAAAAACACTTCTTTCAGATTATTTTGGAATTTTAAAAGAAAAAAGAAATGCAAAATATCTAGGTTGTAAACGAGCCCCTGTTAATTTTAATAGTACAGAATCAACAGATAATTTATGGAAAAAACATGACGAGTCAATAAAAAGCTTCAAAATTGAAAATATTGAACCTAAACAATCTTTATTAAAATTGAAAATAGAACTTGCATCAAGGATTTTTAAGAATTGCTCGTTTTGTGAAAGAAGATGTAATGTAGATAGATCTAAAAAATATGGAAATTGTGGTGTAAAACAACCTAGGATTTCCTCTGAATTTTTGCATACTGGTGAAGAAAGAGTTCTAGTTCCTTCTCATACAATCTTTTTCTCAGGTTGCACATTTCATTGTGTTTTCTGTCAGAACTGGGATATAAGCCAGGATACTTGCGGAATTTATCTTGAACCAGAAAAATTAATAGATATTATTCACAAAAGAAACTTGCAGGGATCAAGAAATGTAAATTGGGTTGGTGGCGATCCTACACCCAACCTTTTGTATATTTTAAAAGTCCTTGATAGTTGCAAAGAAAATATTCCTCAAATATGGAACTCAAATATGTATTGCTCTTATGATACAATGAAATTACTTAATGGTGTAATTGATTTGTATCTAACCGATTTTAAATATGGAAACGATGAATGCGCAATGCGTCTTTCAAAAGTAGATAATTATCTAGAAGTTGTAAAAAGAAACCATAAAATTGCATATGAAAACTCTGAGATGATTATTAGACATCTTGTTATGCCTAATCATACAGATTGTTGTTCTAAGCCAATAATTAATTGGATTTCAGAAAACCTTCCTAATGCTTGTGTAAATATTATGGCTCAATATAGACCTGAATATCATGCTCTTGATTATGATGATATATCAAGACATGTTTCAATGGAAGAATTTTCACAGGTAAAAGAGTATGCAGATAAATTAAAAATCCATCAAATATAAAATAAGCTTATTTCTTGAAATCCTTAATATTATTAAGTGTCTTTTTCCAATCTAATATTTCTCTACATTTTCCACAATAACCATTATGCATTTCATAATCAAACATACGCATTCTTTGCCCACAATATTTACACTTATATTCTATTTCTTTCATAATATATCTTTTACAAACACATTGAAAAATGAATAATCCTTTATTACCTTAATTGTAAACTAAGGAATTTTTGAAAACTCTTCTAAATTTTTTACAAGAAGAGTCCTATTTGTCTTTTTTTGATTACCCAGAGTGTCGAAAGGTTTGTTACCATAATCATGACCAGGAAAAACAATTAAATTATCTGGTAGTGGTTTTATTTTTTCTTGAAGTGTTTTAAACATCTGCTCAAAACTTCCTCCAGGTAGATCCGTTCTTCCACAATCTCCAATAAATAGTGTATCACCTGTAAGAATTGCTTCATTATCAACTATTATACATATTCCACCTTGAGTATGTCCTGGTGTTAAAATAAAATCAAGACTGACATCTCCGACTTTTAATTTGTCACTATCTGAAACATATATATTAACTTTAAAGCCTAAATTTTCCTCATCAGATTTTGAAGTTACAATTTTTAATGATGGAAATAATTCTTTTATTCGGCGAGTATCACTTGTATGATCATTATGATAATGGGTTAAAATTATGTATTTTAATTTGAGATCCTTTGAAGTAATTAAATCTAATGCCTTAGTAGCATCGGAACTTGGATCAACAATTGCAGATTCTTTTTTGTTTGAACAATATATTACATAGCTAAAATTATCAAAACCTACTTTTAATTGTTCAACTGCCATAATATGTCACCTTGTTACTCAAGTTTTAATTTTCCTAATCAAACTTCTTCAGTAGTTGCCTCTTCTTTTTTTGGAAAAATTGCATAGCGGACTGTTAATGATGCTCTTAGAATCCATTCAACAATTACTATAAATAATATATATCTAGTAGCTATATTAACAAGTTCAGGTAATGAATTTATTTTATTTGTGACATCTTCTAGTATAAAATAAGAAGGACTGACTAGAAATATTCCAAGAAGAGCAAATGGCAACATTTTTGCGACATCTCTAGAAAGTTCTTCTGTATAATATGCGCAGATTCTAATAGCAATAACTATTGCAAATGATGTTGATAGAACTAAATTAAGACTAATGTTTTTTGCCATAAATAACAGCATCATAGAAAATCCTAAAAAGAAAATTACTGCTATAAATGGAAAAAGCAAGAAATATTTCAAGAAACCAACGATTTTTGTATGTTCACGTTGGCTTGATTTGAAACAATCCCTGCGTGCAATATATCTATAAAAATGATATATTAATACTGAGTAAATAGCAATTAATAATGCTATATAAAATAGCGAAATTACTCCTGAAAAGTCTCCACCTAAAATCTTTTCAAATGAAAGATGATCTGTAAGTTCAGATAATCCTTCATCAAATATACCCATCTTTATTCCTCCTTAGACACAAACTGATAATAATTATCTATTTATAAACCAATACGATATGTTTGATAAAATGGAAGTAAGAAGTGTGTCTTTTGATACATCATTTCTATTGCAGGATAAAATTACGATTGATAAAGTAATTAAAATGTTAGCACGTGATAACATTCTATGTTTTATCACTTCTACTGTTGTTTCTGAGCTAGAGCAACTTAGAGTTTGGGGTCGAATTTCAAAATCAGATTATAAACGTGCTTTGAAACGTTGGAAACAGTCTCACGCTACTGTGATTGATTTTAAAAATAGATTATTTTCAGATGCTTTTGGTAAATCTTGTATTCGATCAATGGAGAAGCATCATGG
Organism: Thermoplasmatales archaeon; assembly: GCA_030672305.1. Taxonomy (GTDB): domain Archaea; phylum Thermoplasmatota; class E2; order DHVEG-1; family DHVEG-1; genus SG8-52-3. Next base: position 21,448 of record DAOVGR010000039.1, read on the forward strand.
TGTAAAACCCGTTGATATTTCAAATGATTGTAATATTCTAGTTACAGCATTGAAGAATGGTGTTGATTTATTTCTATCTGAGGATTTTCATTTTACATCAAAAATAACAAAAGAAGTCATTGATGAAGTAAAACATATTGCATGTTCAGAGTTTCATCAAATGTGTGATTCAAGGCTTTATAGTATAGATGCTTATACCTTTCTTAGAGCATATAATCAGGGAAAAGTAGATCTTAAAATAATTCAAACACATATGAAAACAATTAAAAAAGCTGGGAAGCGACTCTAAAACAGGAAAGATTATTAACAATTGTTAATTACATATTTTTAAAATGAAAATATTCAACAACCCAGAGGTTGAAAAAAGTCTTGTTGATAACTTTGAATTAGTTAAAGATGCGGTCTTTAAAAATGAGGGCTCTTCTAGAGCAGGTTTAATGCTTGGTTTACAAGAACTGGGTGCAACCTTAAGTGGATTTATTGGTGCATACTTTCAAGTAGCTTCAAATATTATTGTGGTAAATGCAACTCCTTTAAGAAGGATTATTGAAACAAATCCAGAATTGCTCAAGCCTTATGGGTTTCATGTATTGTTGCATGAATATATTCACTCACTTGGATTTCTTGATGAAGAAATTACAAAACAAAAAACATATGAGATTACTAGTAAATATTATGGAGATGAGCATGTTGCTACCGCGCTATCAAAAAACATGAACCGTTTTTTTCCAAATCTTGTTTATCCAATCCAAGGATGGTTACCCCCAAAAGGAATACCAAAAATCAAACTAGTAAAAGGATTTGATTGGTCGAATACAGACAGATATATTACATAATTATCATTTTACACCTTTAAAATCTGATAATACTAATATTTTTTAAAAAAGCCTATTGTGAAAACCAAAATGCCATAAATTCGTCAATTGCCTATAGGATTTAAGACAAAATTTATATATGGAGCTGCATTATAATAATTCCGGGTGGCTAAGCAATTAATTTTAAGTGTCCTCACCGGTACCTTATTAAGTTGCTTACCCTCTCGGTAAATTTTCTTTATAATTTCTTTTTAATCCGTTTAGTATTTTATTTCTCATTGTTTCAATCCAAGAGGGCAGCCCTTCAATAGTTCGTATCATAGAATTCTTCGCAAAAATCTCACGATAGTGTAGGTTACAATTTACTCGTCCTTCAAGATTTTTTTTGATAGTATGGCAAAGATAGCCTCCTCTTCTATCCCAATCTGTTAGAATAATTATATCTTTATACTTTGCAGCAATCTTATCACAAAAATCAGTAAGAGAAGATCCAATATTAACACTAATAATAGGTCCATCGACATCAAGCTTTCGAAGTGCATCTATATCTTTATCGCCCTCAACAACAATAGGAATTTGTTTATTTTCATCTCGCAATTCTGATAAGGCCTTTTCAAGATCTTCAAGTGATTTTTTATAATCCATTCAATGACTCCTTCAACATTTGTAAAACTGTATTTTCTGAAATATCTTCAATCAATACAGTTTTTTCCTTTGTTTTTTTACCAGATATGAGATAGATATTTTTAATTGGTTTCTTAAAAAATTCTGCAACTATTTTTACAACTTCCAAGTTTGCAAGGTTATCTTTTGCCCTTGCACAAACTTTTATTTCTATTCTTTTTCGCCATTTGTTAAAACCTGCTGGAAAAACACATTTTTCGGCATCAGGTGTGACAAAAAGATTAATTGTCACTCCACTCCCATGTTTTTTTGTTATATCCTCAAATAAATCCATTTTAGCTGAAGCTAATAAATAAATTTTAAATTTAAAAAGATATAGCTAAAAAAAAGAAAAAATGTAAAAAATTTTACATTTTTTATTTATGCATTTATAACAGCTAATGCTTCAATTGCTGCATTGAAAGTTCCACTTGGACGCATTGCATTTGTTACAATTTCTATATTTGGTTTGTAATAACCACCTAAATCAACTGGTTTTCCTTGAGCTGCGAGTAATTCATTGTTTATTTTCTCTTCATTTTCTGCAAGTTCCTTTGCAAGCCTTATGAAACGAGCTTGAAGGTCGGTATCTTTAGTTTGCTCAGATAATGCTTGTGCCCAGTAAAGAGTTAGATAATAGTGGCTTCCTCTATTATCAATTTCATTTACTTTACGAGAGGGAGACTTGTTGTTTAATAGAAATTTAGCTGTTGCATTATCAAGTGTCTCTGCTAATATCTTTGCCTTAGGATTGTTTGTAGTCTTACTTAAATGTTCTAATGATACTGCAAGTGCTAGAAATTCACCAAGTGAGTCCCATCTTAGATGGCCTTCTTCCATAAATTGTTGCACATGTTTTGGTGCTGAACCACCTGCTCCTGTTTCATATAATCCGCCACCTTTCATAAGAGGAACAATTGAATACATTTTAGCACTAGTACCTACCTCAAGAATAGGAAAAAGGTCTGTTAAATAGTCACGAAGCACATTACCGGTTACTGAAATTGTATCTTTTCCTTCTTTCATTCGTTTTATTGAAAATTTTGTAGCATCTACCGGTGACATTATATGTATTTCCAAGCCTTTTGTATCATGGTCTTTAAGATAGCGATTTACTTTTTGTATAAGTTGAGTATCATGTGCTCTATTTTTATCAAGCCAAAAAACTGCAGGGAAACCTGATTCTCTTGTTCTGTTAACTGCTAGTTTAACCCAGTCCTGAATAGGAAGATCTTTTACTTGGCACATACGCCAGATGTCACCTTCTTCAACATTTTGTTCCAATAGTGTTTTTCCTGAAGTTGAAATAACATTTACTTTCCCATCGCTAGGTATAAGAAAAGTCTTGTCATGAGAGCCGTATTCCTCTGCTTTTTGTGCCATAAGACCGACATTTTGAACAGTTCCCATTGTTCTTGGATCAAATGCACCATTTTCTTTACAAAATTCAATAGCTTCGTGATAAACTCCGGCATAGCTGCTGTCAGGGATTACAAATTTTGTGTCATAAAGCTTACCATCTGGACCCCACATACGACCGGAGTTGCGTATTGCTGCTGGCATTGATGCATCAATTATTGTATCACTAGGTACATGTAGATTTGTAATGCCTTTGTCAGAATTAACCATTGCAAGTTTAGGTCCATTCTCATAACCTGCTAAAATATCATCTTCGATTTCTTTTCTTTTATCATCTGGTAAATTCTTGATTTTTGCATAAAGATCACCTAGTCCATTGTTTGGACTAATTCCTAGTTCTTTAAAAACAACTGCATGTTTTTCAAAGACATCCTTGAAAAAGACAGAAACCACATGACCAAAAATTATTGGATCTGATACTTTCATCATCGTTGCTTTCAGGTGAACTGAAAACAATACACCTTTTGATTTTGCATCCTTTATTTGCTCCTTAAGAAATGCTCGTAATGCTCGCTTATTCATAACTGTTGCATCAATTATTTCACCATCTATAAGTGGTAATTTTTCTTTTAGAGCCTTGATATTGCCATCTTTGCTAGTGAACTCAATTTTAGCTTCTCCAGCAGTTTCTTTTGTAATTGTAGTAGATATTTCATTTGAACGTAAATCTCCGCTGCTCATATGTACAACATGTGATTTTGAGTCCTTTGTCCATTCACCCATAGGATGCGGGTTTTCTTTTGCATAACTTTTAACAGGACCTGGAACTCTGCGATCTGAATTACCTTCTCTTAGAACGGGATTTACCGCACTTCCTTTAATTTTGTCAAATCTAGCCTTTATCTTTTTTTCCTCATCGTTTTTTGATTCCTCTGGATAATCTGATATATTGTAGCCATGTCCTTGTAGTTCTTTTATTGCTGCTTTTAACTGTGGAATTGATGCACTGATACATGGTAATTTGATTACATTTCCCTCAGGTTTTTTAACAAGCTCACCAAGTTCAGCTAAGTCGTTTGATTGCCTCTGAATTTCAGTTAAATTTTCAGGAAAATTAGCAATAATTCTTCCCGCCAGAGATATATCTCTTGTTTCAACTATAACGCCTGCTGCTTCAGTGAATGCTTTGACGATAGGAAGAAAAGAATAAGTTGCTAAAGCTGGTGCTTCATCAACTTTTGTATAAATAATCTTTCCAACTTCATTCCCCATATGTATCGTCTCCAAAATATTATTTATTTCACTTTTTCTGGTTTATCCGGCATCATGTATTGTATATCATCCCATGGATGTCTATAGAGCCTTGATTTCAGGCGCTTCTGGTCCATGATATGACCCATGAAGCCAATACTTCGTCCTAGAACAAAGAACGCATTTAGAATTCCAAGTTCGACAAATTCATGAACCTGATCCCTTGAGTATCCAATTCCACGTAACATATCACAACAAAGTACACCGATACATCCATCAACGTTAAGAATTAGATTGTTTCTTTTCGAAGTTGTTAATTTCTCAACTGATAGAGCATAATCAAGAGTTTCAGTGACTGGGAAATTCTTCTTTGCAAAATCTACCATAATTGTCACTCGAACATCAGGATTTGTTACTGATTTTATTCTATGACCGATACCCTGTATATTTACATTCTTGCTCTTCATTTCCTTTACCATGAAACTTGGTTCTTCGCCTGCGTATAGATATTTTGTGAAATGATCTGCGCTACCCTGAACAGCACCGCCAAAACGAGGACCAATTGTAAGAAGTCCACTGACAAGTGAAGATATCAGATCTTTACCCGCTCGTGATGCAATTATACTGTTATGAGCACCAGAAACAGCAGGCCCATGATCAGCTGTCAGTAAAACCACTCTTTCGATGAATTCTCTTGCCCATGATGGTAGATTTTTCTTAAACCAGAGCAAGCCAATAACTCCACCAAGTCCCCATTTTTCTTCAAATATTTTAGAAATTTTCACACCGCAGTATCTTAACTCTTCTCCACGGTCATCAGAAATTGTAGCTATGAAATTTGCAGGTCTTCTTATTATTCCTTGTTTAAGAGCAACATCATAATCAATTGGTATTGTTGGTGGTTCAACTTCAGGTACTGGTTTGTGTTTTCCAGATTTTACAAGTTTTGTATACGCTTTGCTTATTTGCTTATCAAAATCATCAAAACTGGTTGGAACATACGCACCAGCTTTTTTTAATGCTTTGTTTTTAACATCAGCTGTCTCCCTTTCTGCACCTGCCCTTGCTCCAGCATGACCAAATTGAACTTCTGCAGGAAATACCTTTGAACAAGTTCCGATACACCAAGCAACAATTGGTTTTTTAATTCTTCCTTTCTTCATTGCTTCTACAACTTCGTATTCATCTACTCCACCGACTTCACCAAGAAGTACCATCATCTTAATGTCAGGATTTGCTTCATATCTCATCATATGATCAATAAAAGTGGAGCCTGGATATCTATCACCACCAATTGCAACTCCTTCATAGACTCCATCTGTGTTCATCGCAATAATGTTGTTTAACTCATTTGAAAGTCCACCTGATTTTGAAACATATGCGACACTACCGGCTCTATGAAGCTTTGATGCAACTATGTTATCAAGCATTCCAGCAGTGTTTCCGATTCTAAATCCGCCGGCTGCAATTCCACCGACTGTCGCAGGACCAATTATCCATTTGTTTTTCTCTTTTGCAATTTTAATAAGTTCTTTGGTTCTCCTTTCAGGAACACCCTCTGCAATAATTGCGACAGATCTAATTGTTTTAGTTAAAAGTGCTTCTTTACTTGTAGGAAAAGCAGACCTGAAACTTGCGAAATTGACCATGAAATCTGCCTCTGGATGCATTTTAATAGCTTCATCAATAGTTCGAACCATTGGAATCAATATTTCTTTTGTTCCCCAGAAACATTTATGCATTCCATCACGGGTCGGATTTACAATTACTACAACAGATGGTTCCTCACGTCTACATATATAATCAAAATCAAGCATACGTTGAATTGCTCTTTGCTGAAAACCGAAAACAATTGCCTTTGTGTTCTTATCCATTATAATATAATCTTTCTTGGTTTTATTAGGTTTAGATTTAGGTTTTGTCATGGTAATCGCCTCCATTATTTCCCCCCTAAAGCCATATCAACAATACGAGTCATATGGGTTTCAGGGCCATATACATCGATTGGTACACCAAGCTCTTTACCAAGGTCTTTCATTATTCTTAATCCCTCTTGGTAGTTAGGTCCTCCACGTCGAACATAAATCTTTACATCTGTATCTTTTAGTTTTTTCTTATAATCACGCAGTGCCATTGTAATACCAGTAAAGGTTTTAGCAACATCTGTAAAGTTTGCAATACCTCCACCAACAAGTAAAAACTTTGGTCGACCCTTTGGGTCTTTTTCACGTGTCATCAAATCAAGAATAGTTTTTGCATATTCATATGTCAAATCAGTTGTTGGATTACCACTGTATTCACCATAATTTGCAAGCTCATCACGATATCCAAGATCAACAATTGTATCAGTATAAATAACACTGCCTCCACCACCAGCGACCATTGTCCAAACTCGACCTTTTGGATTGAGAACAGTAAGCTTGAGTGATGCACCACTTTTCTCATCCATTGTTTTAACATATTTTTCTTCTTTTGAAAGTTTTCTTCCAAATGGTGCTGGAAATGGCAGATCTCCCCATTTCGTACTATATTCAAAATGAGCAGTATCATCAATTCGAGCAACTAAATCAAGCGGTACAAGATTTTTACCTGTTACAACAAATGGATTTATTTCCAAATATGCATATCCAAGTTCGCGATAGAAATTAAATAATCCTTTAATAAATTCTGCAAACATTTTTTTATGCTCGTTTGGAGTATCTTTTGGTAATTTACTTACGATATTGATTTTATTGATATCTTCTTCAATTGGAACTAGAATTTCTGCAACTGTTTTCCAAACCGACTCAATATCAACTCCACCATGATTTGAAAAATAAATTGTGTCTCCATCACGGTTACTTTTTATTGCAATATAGAACTCACCTTTGTGTGGAACAAATGGTTCTATTATGAAATGAGTCAATTTATCTTTTACTTTACCTACAGTTGTATCTTTGTTCAGCCGCTCTTTAATCCATTTTTTTGCTTCTGCGAAAGATGCATTTGCCTTTATTAAACCATGCTTACCTCGTTTCCCAAATAATTGATCTGGTTTTACAACAAGCTTTTCTTCATTTAGCCATTTATGTTTCTTTGGCAGATCATCCAGTTTTGTATTTGGATTAACAAGGACAATTTTTCCTGGGTAACTAAAGCTCTTTCCAAAATACTCAGTCCAGTATTTTGCAAGCATTTTTTTCCCATTATATTCTCTTATTCCTCTCTGTGCCATTTTTTATCTACCTCTTTTTTTAAGCTTTATTTTTCATATATGCAAGTGTACCACCTGCAAGTATAATCTCACGTTGTCTATCTGAGAGATTATAATCCACCTCAAACTCTAATTCTTTTGAGGTGTTCTTGACCTTCAAATTTTCTCCGTTTTTGATTACATTTTTAATATTTGGTATTTCAAGATCATCTCCCTGTTCAATTTTATTATAATCACTTTCATTTTTGAATGTCAAAGGAATAATACCAAAATTAATCAAATTTGCAGTATGAATTCTTTCAAATGATTTAGCTATCACTGCTTTTGTCCCCATAAACATTGGACAAAGCGCTGCATGTTCTCTAGAAGAGCCTTGGCCATAGCTAAGACCTGCGATAAAGATATTTGATTTTCCGCTGTCACGTATTTTTTTTGCTCGTTCATAGAAATTCGAATCCACTACTTCAAACAAAAATTCCGAATACTTTGGAACATTTGATCTATATTTCATTTTGCTTCCAGCAGGAATTATATGATCTGTTGTGATTTGATCTTCTACTTTAATTGTTACTTCGCCAGTAATTGAATCAGGCATTGGTAATGCTGCTGGAGGATCACCGATATTTGGTCCACGATTAATCTTGATATTTTCGGGGTGTTCCGTCGGATAAATAAACATGCTATCATCGATATAGAATGATTCAGGCATCTGAACATTTGGATATTTAATACCTCTTTTCTCGAGATCACGTGGATCTGTCATTTTACCTGTGATTACCGCTGCTGCTGCTGTTTCTGGACTAACAAGATATGCTTGTGCACTTTTTGTTCCTGATCTTCCTAAAAAATTTCTATTACTCGTTCGTAATGATACTGCTTCGGTTTTTGGTGATTGACTGTTACCAATACAAAAGCCGCATGCTGATTCAGCAATTCTTGCACCAGCCCCAATAAGATCTGTAAGTCCACCGTCTCGTGTAATGTTTTCAAGAACCTGTTTTGAACCCGGTGCTATTACAAAGCTGACATTTGGATGAGCTTTCTTACCTTTTAAGATATTTGCCACAGTCATAAGATCCTTATAAGAAGAATTTGTACAACTACCAAGGCATACCTGATCTACTTCCATTCCTTCTAGTTCCTTAACAGTTTTTATGTTACCCGGGCTGTGTGGATATGCTGTTAGAGGTACAATTTCACTTAAATCAAGATCAATTACTTTTTCATATTCAGCATCAGAATCTGCATTAAGTTCTGACCAATCTTTCTCACGATCTTGAGCTTTTAGAAATGCTCTTGTCGTTTCATCACTTGGAAAAACAGAAGTTGTAACACCGCATTCTGCACCCATGTTTGTAATAGTTGCTCGTTCGGGAACAGATAGTGTTTTAACTCCATCTCCAGCATATTCAAAAACACAACCAACATTTCCTTTTGTTGTAAAAATCTCAAGCATCTTTAGAACGACATCTTTTGCAGCACACCATGGTTTGAGTTTACCTCTAAGATTAACTTTTATGACCTTTGGGCATGTTAGATAAAAGGAACCACCTGCCATTGCAACAGCAACATCAAGACCTCCAGCTCCTATTGCAACCATTCCGATTCCACCGCCAGTTGGAGTATGGGAATCAGAACCAAGAAGGGTTTTACCTGGTCTTCCAAAACGCTCTAAATGTACCTGATGACAGATACCATTACCTGCACGTGAATAGATAATTCCATATTTTGTCGCTACACTCTGTAAATATTTATGATCATCAGCATTTTCAAAACCAATCTGAACAGTATTATGGTCAACATAGCTTACAGATAACTCTGTCTTAACTTTAGGAGCACCCATGGCTTCAAACTGAAGATATGCCATAGTACCTGTTGCATCTTGAGTTAATGTCTGATCAATCTTAATAGCAATTTCTTTTCCAGGTTCCCATTTACCTTCAACTATATGTTTTTCTAATATCTTTTGAACTATTCCTTTTCCCATATAAATCTGCCTCCCCTTGAATAAATAGGTGTTATTGGGTAGTATTGGTAATATAAATTTACTACTTAAATTATTTGTAGATTAGCTCTATAAAATTTATACATTTATGAAGGAAAAATTCTTATAATGAAAGAATATTCAAGCAACTCTGTATAAGGAGGAAAAAACTTATGATGATAATAGTGAGATTATTTCCAAAAACTGACCTAAATAAGGTCTGGCATTATGTTGAAAATGTTATAGCAAAAGAATCATCAGATGTCGTGACACCGTTATATTCAGCACAGTTAGAAGGAATGATGAGTGTTGGTGTAATCTTTAATGTGAAAGATCCTGATAATATCGAACATTTTTTAACTGAAACGCTTTCTGGTTTTGATGAGTGTCATCACACTAGAACTATATCACTTATGAAACCAGTATTTTTCCCAATTCCAAAGAAGAAACCAGAACATGTTCAAAGGTATATAATTAGGATATACACCCATCCAAAAAATTACAAGGTAATCTATGACTATTTACTCAATTACAAATATCCTTTTAACATGTTTCCAATTTATATCTCATATTCTTTAGGTGATGAAGACCTTGTTATAAATGTTGCTGCTGATTCAAGCCAAACAGTTCATAACTTTCTTAGAGAGAAAATCCGTATAATGGATGGTGTTGACTCCTCAGCATTTTATCCTGTTGTTAAAGCAAAACGTTTTGCACCTCTTTCAGATCTAATAAAGGTCCAGCAGGAACATTTAGCAGATAAAGCAAAAAAAATACCAAAAAGTGATTTGGATCAGTCTTTTGATTTTGTTGAGGATTTCGAAGAATATGCACTTTTAACTGGAGCATTTCCTAGAGATTTGGAATAATAATTGAATTGTGGAAGATTGAATTATTATATTAATAATAAAAGGGAAATTTGGAATGGGAAAATATGGTTGAAGAAAATATTTCGGTATTACTTGATGAAAAACGAGTTTTTAAACCAAAAGAAGAGTTTGTAAATCAAACAAACGTCAAACAGTGGATGGATAAACATGGAGTAAATACTCTTGAAGATTTACACGCAAAAGCTGAAAACTGGGAATGGTTTTGGGGGGAAATTTCAAAAGATCTTGTTGAATGGTATAAACCTTATGACAAGATTGTTGAGTGGGATGCTCCATGGGTTAAATGGTTTGTGGGTGCAAAGTACAACATAGTCCATGATGCATTAGACAAACATGTAAAAAGTTGGCGAAAGAATAAGGTTGCATATATTTTTGAGGGTGAACCTGGAGATGTTAAGAAGTATACATATAATGATCTCTATATCGAAGTAAATAAGCTTGCAAATGCCTTAAAAAAAATTGGTTTAAAAAAAGGCGATCGTGTAGGCATTTATCTTCCAATGATACCAGAATTACCAATTGCTATGCTTGCATGTGCTAAGATTGGAGCGATTCACTCTGTTGTTTTTTCAGGTTTTAGTGCACTTGCATTTAGAGATAGAATTAATGATTGCAAGGCAAAAGTTGTTATCACATGTGATGGATTTTGGCGAAGAGGAAGAAAAGTTTATCTTAAAGACCAAGCAGATGTTGCTCTTGAAGAAGCGCCAAGTGTTAAAAATGTTATTGTGTGTAAAAGAACTGGCGATGGTGTTCCTTGGACTGCTGGTCGTGATGTATGGTGGCATGATCTAATTTTTGATTCACCTAAAGAATGTAAAACTGAAGAACTTGATGCAAATGATCATTTATTTTTCTTATATACCTCTGGTACAACAGGTAAACCCAAAGGTATTATTCATGCCCATGGAGGATATGCAGTTGGTACTGCTTACACCCTAAAATGGGTTTTTGATATGAAGGATGAGGATATTTGGTGGTGTGCTGCAGATATTGGTTGGATTACAGGACATTCATATATTGTTTATGCGCCATTGATTCTTGGTGCAACATCAGTTTTATATGAGGGTGCGCCTAACTTCCCACAACCTGATCGTTGGTGGCAGATTATTGAAAAATACAATGTGACTCAACTTTATACCTCGCCTACTAGTATTAGGTTGTTCATGAAATATGGTGAAGATTGGGTAAAAAAACATGATCTTTCTACACTTAGAATTCTTGGATCTGTTGGTGAACCAATAAATCCTGAAGCATGGATGTGGTATTACAAACATATTGGAAATGAAAATTGTCAGATTATGGATACCTGGTGGCAAACTGAAACAGGCCATTTTATGCTTTCACCTTTACCGATTACACCATTGAAGCCAGGTTCTGCAACTAGAGCATTGCCAGGTCTTGCAGCAGATGTAGTAAATGAAAAAGGAGAATCTGTTCAAAATGCTGGTGGAAACCTAATATTAACACATCCCTGGCCAGGAATGCTGCGAGGTATTTATAAAAATCCTGAGAGGTACAAAGAAACCTATTGGAAGAAATTCAAAGGACTTTATCTTGCTGGAGATGTCACTCGAATAGATAATGATGGATTCTTCTGGATTCAAGGTAGAGCAGATGATGTTCTAAATGTATCAGGCCATAGGATTGGAAACTCTGAAGTTGAATCTGCACTTGTAAGCCATCCCCATGTTGCTGAAGCAGCAGTTATTGGTAAACCTCATTCTCTTAAAGGAGAATCTATTACTAGCTATGTTGTTTTGAAGGGCAATATTAATCCTACAGATCAACTACGAGAAGAACTTCGAAGTCATGTCGGTCATGAAATGGGTAAGATTGCTCGTCCTGATGAGATATGGTTTGTTAATGATGTTCCAAAAACTCGTAGTGGTAAAATAATGAGACGAGTAATTAGGTCAAAAGCACTTGGGAAAGAAGTTGGAGACATTTCAACACTTGCCAATCCTGAAGCAGTAGATGAGATTGCTAAAGCAAAATAGGACAGATAAGCTCTTTATTATATATTTTCACTCTTTTTCCTTAATAACTGTTAAATAATGCTTAAGTGTTTTAGTCGCAGAATTATAGGGAGGAAAAACTTAGTTTTTTAATTAGTAGGAAGAGTGGAATAAATGGATTTCGAAGACATGAAAAGTGGTATAATTAATCTTATAAAAAAAGCAGAAACTGAACTACCAAATGATGTAATTAATGCTTTAAAAAATGCACTTGAAATTGAGGATGGTATTGCAAAAACTCAGATAGAGGCAATTCTTAAAAATATAGATCTTGCAAAAAAAACAAAGCGTCCTATGTGTCAAGACACTGGAATTCAGACTTTTTTTGTAAATGTTGGAGTAGATTTTCCACAAATTAACAAATTAAAAGATTTAATTACAGATGCCGTTAAAAAAGCAACTAAAGATGTTCCACTTCGTCCTAATACCGTAGATCCTTTTACAGGTGAGAATCATAAAGACAATACGGGTAATCAAATTCCATATATTACTTGGGAGTTTATTGAAGGAAATGATGTTTATATCACAGCTTTTCCTAAAGGTGGTGGAAGTGAAAATATGAGTAAACTAGGGATGCTTAAACCTGGTGTAGGTATTGAAGGTGTTAAGAATTTTATTGTTGAGGAAATGATTAAAGCTGCTGGCAATCCATGCCCACCAACAGTAGTTGGTGTAGGAATTGGGGGTGGAGCAGACCTATCAATGAAACTAGGTAAAAAAGCTCTTTTAAGACCAGTTGGAGAACGTCATAATGATAAAGCGATTGCTGCAATTGAAGAGGAATTAATTAACCGAATAAATGATAGTGGCATTGGTCCGATGGGTCTTGGTGGAAAAACAACTGTTTTAGATGTCCATATTGAAAAAGCACATAGGCATCCTGCAAGTCTTCCTGTTGGAATCGCTGTACAATGTTGGGCAGATAGAAGAGCACAAATGGTAATTCATTCTGATGGAAGCTGGGTGGTGAAATAAATGGAGTATCATCTAAAATTACCAGCAAGCAAAGATGAAATTAAAAAATTTAAAATTAGTGATATTATTTTTGTTACTGGGAAAATATTCACAGCTCGAGATGAGGCACATCATATGATGCTTGAAAAAGGAAAAAATGCCCTTCCGTTTGATCCGTCTGAAATGGCATTGTTTCATTGTGGCCCTCTTATGAAAAAAGAAAAAAATAAATGGAAGGTCTTATCAGCTGGTCCTACAACAAGCAGTCGTATGGAGATTTTTGAGGATAAATTCATTGAAAATTTTGGAATAAATGTCATTATTGGTAAAGGTGGTATGGGTGAAAGAACTGAAAAAGCACTTCAGAAATTTGTTGGTGTATATACTGCGTACACTGGTGGTGCAGGTGCACTTGCTGCAGATAAAGTAGAAGAAGTTTTAGGTGTTTACTGGCTTGAAGAACTTGGTATGCCAGAAGCTGCTTGGATATTTAAGGTAAAGGAATTTGGACCACTTGTTGTAGCAATAGATTCACATGGAAAATCAATATATAGAGAACTGAAAAAATAGATATTATAAAGGTGATATGATTGCATATTGATCTATCAATTGATCCAAAAGAGATATCTATTATTATAAAAGATTTTATTAAAACATATGTAGAAAATTCTGGTGTAAAAGGTGTTGTTATTGGTTTATCTGGTGGTGTTGATTCAGCTGTTACAGCTATATTGTGTAAGGAATCTCTTGGTAAGAAAAACGTTTGTTGTATTTTCCTTCCAGATGAGTCAACACCAGATAAAGATTGCAAACATATTGATTTAATTGTAAAGAATTTTAATCTGTTTTGCGAAAAAAAAGATATTTCAGATGTTGTAAAAGCAATTGCTAAAAATTCAATAATAAAACCTGATAAGTACGCACTTGCAAATATTAAGGCAAGGACAAGAATGATTCTTCTTTTTGAATATGCTAATATGAAAAGTAGTCTTGTTTGTGGAACTTCAAATAAATCTGAGATGTTGGTTGGATACTTCACAAAATACGGCGATGGAGGTGTTGACATCATGCCATTAGGTGATATTTATAAAACCCAGGTTTGGGAACTAGCAAAATTTCTAAAATTACCTAAGGAGGTTATTTCTAAAGCACCAGCCGGGGGACTGTGGCATGGACAAACCGATGAAGGAGAACTTAAACTTAGTTATGATCAATTAGATAAGATATTAGCAGGTTTAGAAAAAAAGATTGATATTGATGAAATCTCGCGGATTGCAGATGTAAAAAAATCCGAGGTTGTCCGTATAAAAAACATGAGGATTAAAAGTCAGCATAAAAGTAGAGCTCCTTTAATTCCAAAAGTTGGTATTCGAACACCTGGTTATGATTGGCGTTCACCAGTAATTGAAGGATAAGATATATATTTTTCAATATTTAAAAAGATATATTCATAACGCGATTTAATACTATTTTCATTAAGCATATCTGTTTTGAGTTCTACTGATTCCTCTACCCAAATATCATCCCCTATAATAGATATATTTCTGTAATGGATACTCCCTTTACAGTCATCAGATTGTACATGAAGTGTAGGATACATGCTACTATTCAAAGGTAAATCATTGTATAAATTTTGATTGCTATCATACACTACAGCATGATGCGTGTGACCTGCTAAAACAAGTTCAGCATCATACTCATCACATAAATCGATAAAATTCTCCCTATTTCTAATTAATACACCGCCAATAAATCCCCATTTGTTACGTTTATTTACAGCAGGATGATGCATTAAAACAATCTTTTTTTGGGAAGTATTTTTAAAAGAATCCTCAAGCCATTCAATATCACAATTATAAAACCCTTCACCACAAATATCAATCCAAGTAAATGGATTTAGATAATAATTAGGTCCAGAATCCATAAAAAACAAACTCACGTTTTCATGGGTAACTATATATCTATCATTTTCATCAATATGGTTTTTATCTATATACTTATGATAGTTTTTCAGATTTCGATTAAAACAATAATCATGATTCCCAGGTGTTGTATAGACAGGAATTGAAAGCTCCTCGTCAGCATATAATTGCCCATCCATTTCATAAAAACAATCAGCAAAAGCCATACAATTTAAAGCACCAGTAACTCCACTTCCACCCCATTCTGTTAAATCACCAGTAATTACAATAAATGCTGGTTTTTTCTCAAAAGAAATAATGTGGTCAATAACTGTTGATAATCTTGCCTTTGTTTTTTCAGTAATATCATATAACTTATGTTTGATGTGTGTATCTGTTAAATGGACAAAATAAAAATCATCGTTATTTTGAAAAATTAATTCATCTTCAATAATCCTATTAAAACCAACTACAACAAATGTATTACATAAAAATAGAATTAACAGTATTATTATAATCAGCTGAAAATTGAATTTTTTCATTAAAATATTATAAATCTTTTAAAACTTAAACTTTTCCCCTGTGATTTTCTCATAAGCTTCTTTGTATTTATTTTGTGTTTCTTCTACAACATAATTAGGAAGATTTGGTGGATTTGAGTTTTTGTCCCAACCTGTGCTACTCAAATAATCTCTAACATACTGTTTGTCAAAACTTGGTTGTGATCTACCAGGTTTATATTTATCAGCAGGCCAAAAACGAGATGAGTCAGGAGTTAATAATTCATCAACAATAATAATTGTATCATCAATTTTTCCAAACTCAAATTTAGTATCTGCAATAATTATTCCTTTTTCTAATGCATACTCTGCTCCCTTATTGTACAACTCAAGAGATAAATCCTTAATTCTTTCTGCATCTTCGTTTCCTATCAACTTTTTCATTTCATCATAAGAGATATTGATATCATGGCCAGATTCAGCTTTTGTAGAAGGAGTAAATAAAGGTTCATCAAATTTATCAGATTCCTTTAGACCTTTTGGTAGATTAATACCGCATACAGAACCACTTTTTTGATAGGATTTCCATGCAGAACCAGAAATATAACCACGAACTATACATTCAACAGGAAAAACTTTTGCTTTTTTTACTAGCATGCTTCTTCCATTTAGAATTTCTTTATGTTGCTTTAAATCATCAGGAAAATCTCCAATTTCTGCTGAAATAACATGGTTTTTAGCAGTATCTTTAAAAAAATCAAACCAAAATTTGGATATTTGCGTCAAACAAATTCCTTTATTTGGTATTGGTTCAGGTAGTACAAAATCAAAAGCAGATATTCTATCTGTTACAATAAGAAGAAGCTTATCATTTACATCATAAACATCTCGAACTTTACCTTTTTTAAATGACTTTAATGGTAAATTAGTCTCTGTTACTACACTCATAAAATCTCCCCTTTTATTACAATATTTTTGCTCCTTTTTCAATTTTTTTATCTGAACTAATATCTCCCTTTTCAGTCTTTAACACTTTTCCATCATACGTTGCTTTTTGTTTATCATCTATCATCATATTAACTTTTTTGAAATCTTCAAATTCTAAAACCTTATCAGGTTCTGTTGTAACGCCTTCAATATAGACTTTTGATCCTGGACTAGAGTCGCCTGGATTTAATAGTGAACAAACACCTTTTCCGTTATCAGCGGCAAGTAGCATACCATTGGATTTAACGCCTCTAATTGTAGCAGGTTTAAGGTTTGTGACAATTACAATAGATTTACCTTTTATTTCATCTCTAGAGTAGTGTGGTTTCATCCCTGCAACTATTACTCTTTTTCCGAGCTTTCCGAGATCTATAAGAAGTAGATATAAAGTACCAGCATTGGGATGATCTTTTACATCAAGAATTTTTGCAACACGTAAATCAAGCTTTGAAAATGCATCTTCGCCACTTGCAAAATCATTCAAATCTAATTTTTTAAATAATGGCATTGGTTTTTCAAGAATAGAACCTACCTTAAGTTCCTCAAAAGCCAAGTCCCAATTTACATTATGAATTGTATCTTTGTGTCCAAGGATTGACCATATCCTATCAGATGAATAGGGTAAATAAGGAGTCATAATTACAGCCAAAGCGTTTACAATTTTAAAACAAATATGAAGCACAGTTGCGCATGCTTCCTTATCGTTTTTTACAAGATTCCATGGTTGTTTTTGATCAAAATAAAAGTTACCAAACTGTGCTAGATTCATAGCTGCTCTGAGTCCCTGTTTGAAACTACAATTTTCAATTGAAGTTGCAACTTCTCTAGATGCCTCTTCAATTTTTTTAATTGCCTTGTTATCTAAATCATCAAGAGCCCCTAATTTTGGAATTTCACCAAAGTTTTTGTGTGTAAATGTGATAACTCTGTGTACAAAATTACCATAAGTTCCAACAAGCTCGTCGTTATTTTTTGCAACAAAATCATCCCACATCCAATTTGTATCTTTGTTTTCAGGCATGTTAATTGAAAGATAATATCGAATAGCATCAACGTCAAATTTCTCAAGAATATCTGGAACCCAGACAGCTGTTCCCCTGCTTTTTGAGAATTGCTCTCCTTTTAAACGTAGATACTCATTTGCTGGAATATCATATGGCAAATTCAATTCTTTTCTATAACCCATTATTATTGAAGGCCAAATCAAAGTATGAAAAGGAATATTATCCTTTGCAAGGAAATAGTAATGTTTTGAATCAGTGTTTTTCCACCATTCTTCCCATTTATCTGGCTGTCCTTGTCTTTTTGACCATTCTTTGCTTGCTGAAAGATAACCGATTACTGCATCAAACCATACATAGATACGTTTATCTTCAAATCCATCAATTGGAACCTTTACACCCCAATTAATATCTCTTGTTATCGCTCTATCTTTTAATCCATCCTTTAACCAATTTTCAGTGAACTTAAAAACGCTAGGTTTCCAATGATTTTTGTTCTTTATCCAATCAAGTAATTTTTTTTGAAATTTACTTAAAGTAAAAAATAGATGTTCACTTGTTTTTATTTCAGGAGTACCACCACATATTTTACATTTTACTTCTTGAAGATCTTGAGGATCAAGTAATTTTCCACATTCATCACATTGATCCCCTCTTGCTTTTTCAGATTCACAATATGGGCATATTCCTTCTATGTATCTATCGGGAAGATACTTTTTACAATTATTGCAGTAAAATGCATCAACACTTTTATTGTAAATATATTTATTTTTGTAAAGAGTTAGAAAGATATCCTGCACTACTTCTGCATGATTATCTGTTGTTGTACGAGTAAAAAGATCAAAAGAAATACCCATCTTTTTCATATTTTCAGTGTGTTCTTTGTTATATCTATCAACAATTGTTTGCGGTGTTGTTTTTTCATTTTCTGCAGTAATTGTTATAGGTGTTCCATGTTCATCACTGCCAGAAACCATCAAAACATCTTTTCCTTGCATTCTGCAAAATCTTGCGAAGATATCTGCTGGTAAGTAACAACCTGCGATATGTCCGAGATGAAGTGATCCGTTTGCATATGGCCATGCCACACCGATATAAATTTTCTCCTTCATTTAGAACACCTAGGCAGAATATCAGCATAACATTTAAATATGGCGAAAAGCTAATATATATGTATAAAAGAGAAAAATAAAATTGAAAAATAGCACCATGGATGGTGCGTTAATCAATTAAGATTAATTCAGATTCAACCGCTTAATTCGTGTTTAATTTCAGATGTAAAAGCAATTGTGTGGATTCACCACCTATTATTTGCTAGAAAGCGGATAAAGGTGCTGTTTTTCGATGTATAATTTAAAAGGTGATAGTTTATGGTAATAGATCCAGCAACAACGAAATATTTAATTAAGGCTTATATTAAAGCTGATGGTATCATTGAAAAATCTGATGTGGTAGGTGCCATTTTTGGCCAAACCGAAGGTCTTCTAGGTGATGAATTAGACTTAAGAGAATTACAAAGATCTGCTAGAGTAGGAAGAATTGAAGTAGAACTTGAATCAAAAAATGGTAAGAGTGAGGGTGTTATTACTCTCCCAACCTCTCTTGATAAGGTTGAAACAGTCATCCTTGCAGCTGCTTTTGAAAGCATAGATCGAGTCGGACCTTGTAAAGCAACAATTACTGCTAATCAAGTTGAAGATGTTAGAGTTGTTAGGCGAAAAAGGGTAATCGAGAGGGCAAAGGAACTGTTAAACAAAGTAATGGAAGAAGGCAAAGTAGAAGGAGAAAGTATAGCTGATAATGTAAGACAAGCTGTACAAGTAGAAGAAATTTCAAACTTTGGTACAGATCGCTGCCCTGCAGGTCCTAACATTGACAAAAGTGACGCGATAATAATTGTAGAAGGCAGGAGGGATGTACTTAATCTCTTGAAGTATGGTATTAAAAATATAATTGCTGTAGGTGGAACAAATATACCTAAAACTGTAATAGGTTTGACGAAAGAAAGAATATCAACTGCTTTTGTTGATGGAGATAGAGGCGGGGAATTAATATTAAAGGAACTACTTCAAACTGCTGATATTGATTTTGTTGCACGTGCACCAGCTACTCGTGAGGTTGAAGAAATACCTCAAAAACTTATCATGAAGGCTTTAAAAAACAAGATACCTGCAGAACAATATGCTGAAATGTATGATATCAAATTTGAAAGAAAACATGATAGATCTGAGGAAGTTATAGAAAAATCTGAGAAAAAAATAAAAACTGAAGAAAAACTAAGTGAGGTAAAAGCTAAACCTGAGGTAGAAAAAAAAGAGAAATCAAAAGAAAGAATTATTTCTGATAAACAGAAAAAATATGGTAAAATACTTGATAATATTTCAGGTTCCTTAAAAGCAGTGCTTTTTGATAAAGATGATAAAGAAATTAAAAAGATTCCTGTAAGAGAATTAACTGATTCCCTTAAAAAAAGCGATAACATATCTTCTGTTGTGTTTGACGGTATTATAACTCAAAGACTTTTAGACATAGCAAGTACTAAAAATATTTCAGAAATTGTCGGTATTAAACTTGGAAATGTTGTAAAAAAGCCAATTTCTGTTAAGATTTGGACTAAAAAGGAACTTGATTAATTTTATTTCCTTTTTTTATTGTATATAAAGTATGAGACTCCCGTCTATTTTTAGACAGTGCACATCCCTTTTATAGGACATGCACTGTTTTGCATGTTTGAATCATTACATGCAAAAAGGGATGGTCTCTCAGTGTTTTAAATTTAATCCTCAATTTACAGTTAAGGATATCTTTTTGGATAATCATAATTGGGATGTTTACAGACATAAGCATAAGGATGAACTCCGGCAGGTTGAGATTGAGGAAGTTGAGAAGATGTTGTTGTGTAAGGATGGTAGCCGTGGTTTTTTTGTGTATTATTGCCCATGTTGTGATGAATCTCGTATTGTGTATTTTGGTTGTAATAGTCGTTTGTGTTCCTGTTGCGGGAAGAATTATACGGATAAATGGTCAAAGTCGTTGAAAAAGGCGTTGTTTGATGTTACTCATCGTCATTTGGTGATGAGTGTTCCTGATTCATTGTGGCCGGTGATCAGGAGTCATCGTGAGTTGTTGAAGGTGTTGATGGATGCGGCTATTGCTGCTATTAATGATACATTGTCTTATTTTCTTCGAAGGGATGTAAGAGCTGGCGTGGTTGCGGTGCTTCATCCGTTTTCACGGGATCTTTCTTTTAAACCGCATCTTCATGTATTGGTAACGGAGGGTGGTTTTGATAAAAAAGGTCGTTTTGTTCCAAAGAAGTTCATTCCTGCAAAAGCGATGAGGAAAACCTGGCAATATCAGGTTCTCACCCGGTTTAAACAAGTACTTCCAAAAACAAAAAGTTATAGTGTGTTTATTGACTGTTTTTTCAAACGATATCCAGAGGGTTTTTATGTGCGTCTTCCTAAGGAAAGCAGAATTACTTCAAAAAGGATGATTGGTAAGTATGTTGCCAGGTATGTCCGTCATCCTGCTATTGCAAACACTCGGATTTGTGGGTATGATGGAAGTAGTGTTACTTTTTGGTATAAGGATAATGATGGCGTAAAGCATGTTGTCACTATGGGTGTGTTTCAGTTTATTGAAGCTTTGATTCAGCATATTCCAGATCGTCAATTCAAGATGATCCGTTATTATGGCGCATATGCTAGGAAATGGAAATCAAAATTCAGGTTTTATCTACAGGAAAGTATAACTCAGTCGAAATTGAGTGATTTTCCTAAAAAAAGTGGTGTTAGATGCCCTATTTGCTATAATTTTATGGAATTTGTAATGTATTGGAAGAAAGGGCCACCTTTAAAAAGTGTATTTGGCAGTAAAATACATGATTGGAACTACATTTCATCTAGTGTGGATGCTATTTAGGGGTTTTTAATTTGCCCGAAGGGCTTTCTTGTTTTTTTTTTGAAACTCTGCAGTAATAATCCATTTATATACTTTCTATAGAAAACCATAAAAAGGCAGATTATTATGTCATCATGTATAAAAAGGGGCGTGAGGGAAGTTGAATTATGCAAAAAGATGAGCTCATTCAATTACATACGTTTTTATTACAATTAAAAACCCACCTGGAGGACATTGTTCAAAATAATGGTGGAGTTGAATTTCATGCTTATGTTAAGCTTGACGTAACACCTTTTCAGGTTTACAAGTCTAAACGAGAACATAAATTAGCTGTTTTTACATTAAGTAAGGGAATAGCTGATCTTCTTTCAAATAACAATTGCCCTGGTTTAGAAAAGGTTTCTAATAGACTTGAACAAATGTCAGAGCGCTTTATGACTGAAAAAGAGAAAGCTCTTGTTAAGTCTTAGATTTCTTTTATCATAGTATATGCGTCTTCTCCACTTTGATAAAATTCTCTTTTTTTTTCCTTTATTTTAAAACCATGTTTCTGGTAAAATTTTATTGCAGCTTTGTTGTTAGTTCTAACCTCTAGTTCTATCCTTTTTATTTTTTCAATATATATTACCCTTAAAAATTGATTTAATAGTCCAGAACCAATGCTTTGTTTTCTATGATATTTTGATACAGCAAGCATAAGTATTTTGGCATATTCAGGATTAATCTTTACTCCAATTAAAAATCCAATTATTTTATGGGCTTTTTCTGCTACTATAAATCCTTCTGGAAATGTCTCGTAGAAATAATTGAATAAACTTGGATTATATCTTTCTGTAAGTGTTTCTGATGCTAATTTTATTACTGAAAACATTTCTGTTGGTTGGAATTTTCTAATTGAAAGCACAATAAGATATCAGACTCTCCAATTATATAATATTTCGCTATAACGAAAGTTATATAAATCATTTATATATCCATATAAATTATTAATATGGTTGAGGAAGCATTTTTTGTAAAAGCAGAAGATACTATCTTATTAAAAAAAGCAATAGCAATAAATTTGTATGGTAAACAAATTGAGCAATCAAAAATATCTAAAATTTTAAATCTTACTCAGCCAATGGTTAGTAATTATTGTAGCTCAAATGAAAAGATTCCAAAAGACATTTGTAACTTGGCCGAAAAAATTTCAAAAATAATTACTAACGGGAATTCTACTAATTTTTTTACATGTGTTACTTTTTCTGACAATCCTTTTAACGGTCGTTATTACATTGCTGAAAAAAATGAAGTCATAAGTGATGAAAACAGTAATATTATCAATAATCTAATTGAGGCTTTTCTTTTACTTAAAGGAAAAGATATTAGTGGATTAATACCAGAAGTTAAAATAAATATTGCAATGGCAAAACAAAAAGCATTAAATTCAGAGGATGTTGCTGCATTTCTCAATGGTTTAATCATTGCAGATGATAAAGTCACAAACAATAATGGAATACGATTTGGTAAAAGTAAACACCTTTCTTCACTTCTTATATATTTGAGGCATTATATCAACATAAATGCGATTATGAATGTTGCATTTATAGAAAATGTTGAAAAAACTAGTTTTTCTTATAGTCATTTATTAAAAGATTTTAAATTTGAAGGTGGTAAAAAAAATATTGATATTCTCTTGCATAAGGGAGATTTTGGTATTGAACCCTGTTCATATGTTATTGGAAAAAATGCAGTTGATGTTGTTAATAAGGTAATTAAGATAAATGAGGAATTAAAATGAAATTAAAAGATGAAAAAATAACAAAAGCAATTGTCGAAAGATATATGAAAAAATTTATCGATAATTTAAATCAAGATGTGATAATTGCTGGTGCAGGACCTGCAGGACTAACAACAGCCTATTATCTAGCAAAAAAGGGATATAAGGTTTCAATTTTTGAAAGAAAGCTCTCAATAGGAGGAGGTATGTGGGGTGGTGGAATGATGTTCAATGAGATTGTTGTTGGTGAAGCTGGTAAAAAAATCCTGGATGAATTTGAGATTAAATCAGTAAAATATGATGAAGGGTATTATACAGCTGATTCAGTTGAGGCAATTTCAACAATATGTTCTAAGGCTGTGAAAGCTGGTGTAAGGATATTTAATTGTATTTCTGTAGAAGATGTTATGATAGATAAAAATATGGTATGTGGAGTTGTAATAAACTGGAGTTCTGTTGATATTGCAGGTTTACACGTTGATCCGCTATCGGTTAGATCAAAATATGTTGTTGAAGCAACAGGTCATCCCTTAGAGGTATTACAAATTCTTGAGAAAAAAGTCGAGGGTGATTTATTTACAAAAACTGGAAAAATAATGGGTGAGAAATCAATGAATGCTGATATTGGAGAAAAAACTGTTGTAGAAAATACAAAAGAGATATACAATAATGTTTATGTTGTCGGTATGGCCGCAAATGCTGCTTTTGGAACAAATCGAATGGGTCCAATTTTTGGAGGAATGATGCTATCTGGAAAAAAACTTTCAGATATTTTAATAAAAAGATTAGAAAGTGAACAAAATCTTAATTCAAAAAAGATTGAAGGAATAGTTAATGTTGAATAAATTAGGTAATATTGATTTCTACATGATCACAGATTCTATTTTAACGAAAGCTGGGATAATTTCTGATGTAGAAAATGCTTTACGAGCTGGTTGTAAAATAGTTCAGTATCGTGAAAAGAATAAATGTACTAGGGATATGGTTAAGGAAGCAAAACGGCTAAAACAAATTTGTGAGGGAAAAGCTACGTTTCTTTTAAATGATAGAATTGATGTTTGTCTAGCAATTGATGCAGATGGAGTACATATTGGTCAAGAAGATATGGATTTTCATATGGTTAAGAAACTTGTTGGAAAAGATAAAATTATTGGACTGACAGTTCATAGTTTAGAAGAAGCTTTTGAAGCTGAGAGCCTTGGTCTTGAGTATATTGGCCTTGCTCCAATCTTTGAAACTGATACAAAAGAAAATACTCAAACTCCTTGTGGAGTGGAAATGATTAAAAAGATTAGAAATAAAGTAAATCTTCCAATTGTTGCAGTTGGAGGAATTGATAAAGAAAATGTTAAAGATGTAATACTTGCAGGAGCAGATTCTGCAGTATCAATTAAATCTGTTTTGATTTCTGATGATGTCTATAGTGAAATCAAAGATTTTATAAGAATTATTGGAGAGTGTAAATCAAGATGACACAATTAGAGATGGCAAGAAACAATGAAATTTCATATGAAATGGAAATTGTATCGGAGAAGGAAAGGATAGATGTTAAGGATTTAATGAAAAAAATTGCAGAAGGAAGAATTGTTATCCCTGCATCAAAGCTTCATAAAAATCTTAATCCAATAGGTATTGGTGAAGGATTAAAAGTAAAAATTAATGCAAACATTGGTTCCTCTCCCGATAGAGCAGATATAGATCATGAGCTTGAAAAGCTTAAGATTTGTATTGATGCTAAAGCAGATACTGTTATGGACCTAAGCACTGGTGGAGATATTGATAGAATTCGCCGTGAAATAATAATAAATAGTGAAATTCCTGTTGGAACAGTACCTGTTTATCAAGCTGCTTGTAGAGTTGATGATGTTGTTGAGCTTGATGAGAAAGATTTTATTGATGGGATTAGAAAACATATCGAGGATGGTGTAGATTTCATTACCATTCATGCAGGTCTTGTGAGAAGTTCTATTCCATTTATTAAAGAGCGGATGATGGGTGTTGTAAGTCGAGGGGGTGCATTAATTCTCAAATGGATGATGCGTCATAAAAAAGAAAATCCTCTTTATGATAATTTTGATGATATTTTAGATATGGCTAAACGATATGATGTGACATTAAGCCTAGGTGATGGACTTAGACCAGGTTGTTTAAAAGATGCAACTGATAAAGCACAGATTTCTGAGTTAAAGGTTATTGGTGATTTGACTCTAAAGGCCTGGGAGAGAGATGTTCAGGTTATGGTTGAGGGACCAGGCCATATTCCTTTGAATCAGATTGAAAAAAATATTAGACTTGAAAAAGAAATATGTCATGGTGCACCTTTCTATGTTCTTGGTCCTCTTGTAACAGATATTGCACCAGGTTATGATCATATAACTAGTGCAATTGGTGGATGTCTTGCTGCTTATTATGGTGCTGACTTTTTATGTTATGTAACTCCTGCTGAACATTTAGGATTACCTAATGTCGAGGAGGTTAAAGAAGGAGTAATTGCCTCTAGAATTGCAGCACATGCTGCAGATGTAGCTAGGGGACTTGATGGTGCTATTGACTGGGATAATGAGATGAGCAAGGCTCGGTCGAACTTAGATTGGAAGAGAATGCTTGAACTTTCAATAAATCCAGAATTTGCAAGAGATATTCGTGAGAGATGCACTGATGTTGATGAAGAGGTTTGTTCTATGTGTGGTAGGTTTTGTTCTGTAAAAACAAGTAAGAGTGCTATCAATGAAAGTTAAAGACATTGGTGAGTTTGGATTAATTGATAGAATCACTAAAAAACCTAAAGATAAAGATATTTTAATTGGAATTGGTGATGATGCTGCTGTTTTCAAAACAAGGAAAGGCTTACAGGTTTTAACAACAGATTGCTTGGTTGAAGGAGATCATTTTAGGAGAGAATGGTTTTCTTCAGCTCAAATTGGAATGAAAACAATAGAGGTTAATGTTTCTGATATTGCTGCTATGGGTGCTATTCCAAAATATGTTCTGGTTTCAATGGCTTTACCAAACAATATTGATGTGGAGTTTGTCGATGGATTATATGAAGGTATGTGGAAAACTTGTGAAAAATATAATATTGAAATAATTGGTGGGAATATGACCCACTCTGAAAAAATTATTATCTCAATAACATTAACTGGTGAGGTTGATAATAAAAACCTTTGTTTGAGAAGTGGTGCAAAACCAGGTGATTTTATTTTTGTATCAGATCATTTAGGAAATGGAAGAGCTGGTCTTAGATTGTTTCAAGAAGGAATCGATGGATTTGAAAAAGTAAGAAAACATTATCTTGAACCTAAGGCTCAATTAAAAACTGCTTTAAAAATTTCACCCTTTGTAAATTCCATGATCGATGTTTCTGATGGTCTTGCACCTGAAATAAAACATATTTGCAATCAAAGTAAGTGTGGTGCAATTATTTATAAGGATAAAGTACCAATTTCTGATGAGGTCAGAGCAGCTGCAGAAAAACTAGGTGAGGATGAATATGATTATGCACTTTTTGGTGGAGAGGACTTTGAACTTGTATATACTGTATCAAAAGAAAACCTTGAAAAGGTTAATGGTTTTTTAGTTGGTGAAATAACTAAAAATAAAAAAATAAGTCTATTTTCAAATGGTAAAGAAAGTGCAATAGAAGAAAAGGGTTATGATCATTTTTTTTAAAATGGCAATGAAATTTAGGTTATATATACACCAAATATAAATATTAGTAGAACTACAATTGGTACACAAACAATGGTTGTCCAAGTAACAGCATGAGCCGTAGATTTATTATCGATTCCATAAGGAACTAAAAACATATTTGTACTAGTTATTGGAAGAATAGAATTAATAATTATAACGGCAAACCATGCACTTGAAATTAGACCAAATGCATATAATGGAGCAAATATTAGAGCTGTAAGAACTGGTGTAACTATTACTGTTAGAATGAAAATTCCTCTCACCCAATTCCAATGATCACCTGTTTTATTGTTTTTATCAATATTAAATAATTTCTGAAGTTCAGTTTTTTTAAGGTCATTTGGATGAATACCTGCTCCTACATAAAAAAGCGCGGCAGGAATTGTGATAGCTGAGTAAAACAAAACTAAAATTTCTAAATTATAACCAAGATCTTTTGTTGTAAAACCAGTGAATCCATGAATGCCAATAGCCGCAATAACAAATGCGATAAGATACCAAGGATAGAGTTTTAAAAACCATGGCAAGGCCTTTACATCCTTTTTTTCTTTCTTTTTAGTCTCTTTTTTATGCATAAATGAAAGAATGTAAGGGATAATTGCAAAAAGTGCGATACCAACTAATGCAATATATATTGCAGCCTCAATTTTCCAGGGAGATGCTAACAAAGCACCACCAATAAAAGCAGAGCTTCTTCCCTGATTTGTAAGAACAGTTTTAATAAATAATTGCTTTTTTAATCCTTTCAAACCCCAACTATTGGCTTTAAATCTTGCAAATATAAAAGCAAGAATATACATTAAAAAAACTATAAAACTTACAACAATTGCAAATTCAATTTCATTTTTGCCAAAATCTGTGTTTAAGAAAATTCTAAAAACTAGAACTGGAATGAAAAAATAAAGTAAAATTAAACCAATTTTTTTCATTATTCTATCTATTTTTTCTCTGCCAATAATCTTTGCTAGTAAAATAGTTACAACAAAGCCAACAAGTATCCATGGTAGAGTATAAAATCCAGATATATATGGTAATATATCTTTTAGTATATCTATCATTAAGATTTTACTCCTACCTATCGTTCAAGGACTCTAACAGCCTTTCCAATGCTTCTTGGTATTGATTTTGGCTCTAAGATCTTCACTGGTACATGCAGATTTAAAATAGTAAAAATTTCTTCTTCTGCTTGTTTTTCTAAATCTTCAATACCACCTTCTTTCCATCTATTTTCTGTTGGTTCGACTTCTACTGAAAGCGAAATAATTTCACCTTTCTTGGTTTTTATAATCTGATAATTATCACTTAAATCCTTTACCTGCATAAGAGCTGATTCAATCTGTGATGGAAATACAATAACACCTTTAACTTTCATCATATCATCACTTCTCCCCTTAATACGTGATTGGATTGGAAGAGTTCTTCCACATTCACATTCTTCTTCGTAATAAACTGCTAAATCCCTTGTTCTAAAACGCAGAGCAGGAAATGCTTCTTTGGTCAGAGTTGTAAAAACTAGTTCTCCTTCTTCCCCTGGTGATAGTGTTTCACCTGTATCCGGATTAATTATTTCCGGCAGAAAATGATCAGCATTGATATGCAATTTTTTATATTTACATTCAGAAACAATACCTGGACCAATAATTTCTGTTAAACCATAATGTTCATGAGCAACAATTCCCCATCTTTTTTCAACATTTTTTCTCATTTCTTCGCTCCATGCCTCTGCACCAAAACAGCCTATCTTTAAATTGAAATCCTTTAATGGATTTAAACCCATAAATTCCGCTGTCTCAGCCATATACATGGAGTATGATGGAGTACACACAAGTGCTGTCGTACCAAAATCTTTCATAATTGTTACTTGTCTTTTTGTGTTTCCAGAGGAAATAGTAATTACCACAGCTCCTATTTTTTGTGCTCCTTTCTCAAAGCCGTGGGCACCTGTAAATAACCCATAACCATAAGCATTCTGCATAATGTCGTGTTTTCTAAGTCCATTAGCCCATAAGGACCGAGCCATAACCTCGGCCCAGAGCTCAACATCGTTTGTTGTATAAGGACCAACAACTGGTTTACCTGTAGTTCCTGAT
This sequence comes from Thermoplasmatales archaeon, assembly GCA_030672305.1. Classification (GTDB taxonomy): domain Archaea; phylum Thermoplasmatota; class E2; order DHVEG-1; family DHVEG-1; genus SG8-52-3. The sequence continues at coordinate 50,406 of DAOVGR010000039.1, forward strand.
GATGCATGTACCTCTACAATATCATCAATTTCAGTACAAACAAGGCCAAAAGGATAGAATCCTCTAAGGTCCTGCTTTGTTAAAAAAGGGATTTTTTCAATATCACTTAAAGACTTTATACTGTCAGAAGAAATTTTTGCTTCTTTTAGTCTATCCCGATAAAATCTATTGTTTCTATAAATATAATCAATCATTTTTTTTAATCTTTTAAATTGTAATTCTTTTAGTTCTTTCAAAGGCATGCACTCAATCTTGCTATCCCAAACATTTTCAGCCATAATTTGCCTCCCTTGTTCGTCCCACTGAATATTGTAGTCCAATATAATAATTGCTAATACTATTAAGAAACGATTTTAAATGACATCTAATATTCTCTAAAACATCAATTAATTATGTGATACAATGAAAGTAATTGTTCTTGGCTCTGGTATGATGGGATCAGCATTGGCATATGACCTATCTAAATATTCAAATTTTAATGAAATTACTATTGCAGATAGAGATATTAAAACATTAGAATCTGCTAAAGAATTTCTTAATGATGGAAAAATAAAATATTCAATTCTTAATGTAGAAAATTCAACAGAATTAAAGGAACATTTTCGAAAATATGACGTTGCGATATCGGCAATTCCTTACAAATATAATTATAATTTAGCAAAAATTGCTGTTGAGACAAAAACACATTTTCTTGATCTTGGAGGAAACAATGACATTGTTAATAAAGAAAGAACATTGTTTGAAAAAGCAAAGAAAATAGGTGTAACAATAATTCCTGATTGTGGTCTTGCACCAGGCTTAGCATCTGTTATAACTCGTGATATAGTAGAACAAATGGGCTCTGTTGATTTTGTAAAGATAAGAGTTGGTGGACTGCCTATTAATCCTCAACCACCCCTTAATTATCAAATTGTTTTTTCACCATATGGGCTTATTAATGAATATATTGAGGATTCTATAATTCTCAATAATCGAAAAATTATAAAAAAGCAATCAATGTCAGAACTTGAGACAGTTATTTTTCCTGAACCTTTTGGAGAAATGGAAGCATTTCTTACTTCTGGTGGGGCTTCAACCTTACCATATACTTTTAAAGATAAAATTAATTATCTTGATTACAAAACAGTTCGTTATCCTGGTCACTGTGAAAGATTTAAACATCTTTTAGATATGGGACTTGGAAATACAGAAAAAATAGGTGTTGGTGATAGAAAAGTTATCTCACGTGAAGTTTTTGTATCCTTTCTTTTAAAGATTCTTCCAAAAAATGAAAAAGATGTTGTGCTTTTAAAAGTTATATCTAAAGGAGAAGAAGATGGAAAAGATGTTTTTTTAGAATACACTTTAATTGATTATTATGATGATAAAAATAACATTACAGCAATGATGCGTACAACAAGTTATCCAACATCAATAATTGCTCAGTTAATTTTAAATGGGAAAATAAAGGACCATGGAGTTTTTGGCTGTGAGGAAGTTGTTCCATGTTCTCCCTTTTTTAAAGAATTGCAAAAGCGAGGAATAAAGGTTCAGAAGGAAACAAAATGAATATTGAGCGAGATTTTTTAGAAGGTAAAAAAAGTGCAATTACAAAGCTTAAAAAAGCTCAGAAAGAAAATAAAGTAGATAGAGGAATTCAACCTATTTTAGATATAATAAATGAATCTGATGATTATTATACCTCAAGTAGCTGTTATGGTAGAATAGTTATTCTTGAAATCCCAAATATTGGTAATAAAAAAGAAGCAAAATTTTTAGGTAAGTGGCACCGAACAATAGATGTTGATGAAGTATTCTCTGCTGTAAAAAAGGCAAAAATTGGTCAGATTTGGTTTCTTTCACAGTCTCCAATAATTCATATTACTGCAAAAACAAATGAAGCTGCAAATAGACTAATGAAAACAGCGGTTGCATGTGGTTTTAAAAACTCGGGATTAAAGTCTTTTGGAAGAAAGATTGTTGTTGAAATATGCAGCACAGAAAGACTTGATGTACCTATTGGTAATAATTGTATTTTGTTTAGTAATACAAAACATCTAGAGCTATTGACAAATATTTCAAATGAGATTTTTAATAAATCAACTAAAAAAATGCAGAAATTAGAAAAGGAATTAAAGATACAGGTCAGCCGTATGAAGTTAATAGGATTTCAGGCCCATGTTCTATAAGATTTTGCCCGTTTTGATGAAGTGTTTGACTCACGCTGAGAAGTATTTCGTAATTTTTTGAACCCTTTGTTGATCTATTTCCACCGCTTATTTTTCTAGCAGTTACAGGGGGTCGGAGTGCTCGCTCTGCAGCATTGTTTGTACCATCTACATGTGGGTTTTTTACAAACTCGAAGAGATTATCCTTCTCCTTTAGGAGATTTACAACAAATTTATGGCAATGTTGCGACTTGTATGGGATGTCCAGTTCGTCTTTCATATTTTGAAATAGTTGTTCAATATCTTTATCTGTTCCTTTGTGGTCATAGGCTTTTGCAGATTCATAGATTCTCTTTACTACTTGATGGATATACTTTCCTTCCGCCCTATAGAAGTGAGCGAGTTCTTCCGCGTTGTTGGTAATATGTGTCCAACAATCTTGTTGAGGGTTCTTTGTCTTCTTTGCCAGTGTTTTATACGCTGAGAAACGATCATGAACATCAACACCCTCATGGTTTTTCCCTAATAGTTTCAATGGAACCTTATGACCACGTGAACATGCAATTTTATACAAGGTGATTCCCTTTGAGACAAATGTCCAAAGATTTGCATTTTCACCATTGATACGCCAACTGGTCTCATCGATATTTCTTGATGGTTCCTTACGAATATTGTACATCAACTGCTGATAATATGGACCAAATGCACGTGCAACCTGATCTAGGATATGAATTACTTCGCCCTCACATATTTTCAACCCAAACAACCGGTTAAAAACTTCAGGAATTGCTTCTTCTGTCATCCTGAGTTTAATTTTAAACCAAACAACAATGAGCATAACACGGAGACTAAGACGAGCACCTGGAAGTACCCATGTTACTGGTGCTTCAACAAGTTTCTTACAGGTTCTGCAATAACGTCGTTCTATCTCCAATTGGATGGCAACAGGTTTACAAACAGGAATATCCTCATATGTCCGATTTCGTGTCTCCTGAACCTTCTCGCTCAAATCTGTACCGCCACACTCAGGACATACCATTACAGGTATACGACGAACTTCATCAATATGTTCTGGCATTGCACGGAAATAGGGTTTATGACCCTTTTTTGCCCCAGGTTTCTTAGGTGTTTGTGACTTTGTAGATGATTTGTAGAAGTATGGCTTACCGTTTTTCACGCCTACAGTCCTTGGATGTCTCTTTTTATATTCCTCAAACTCTTCTTTTAGTCTCTTCAGTTCCTCTTTTAATTCTTTGTTTTCCTGTTCCAGTTTTTGGATATACTGTTTTACCTCATCTGGTAAACCTATCATCCCATCCATCAAACAATATAGTATGTAGAACTTCCAGAAGGATTTTTTGGTCCATCATATGTATGCTTCAGACCACTGACCTATATCGAATTAAAGAAAGATTTAAGTACTCACAAATCAACCAACAATTAGGTTAAGATGAAGGGATTAACAACAAGCCAAATCACATTCATTTTTTGGATATTACTTATACTTTTATTTGTATTATATGTTGTTTTTATTTCATTTAATAATATGATTATTTCAAAAATAATATTTGTTTTTATTTTTGTAATGGCCATCTTTGGATTTTTTGGTGCTATAATATCTGTTTATAATAGATTTACAAAAGTAAAATATTTGTTGAAAATAAAACAAGAAAAGGAAAAAAATATTAGAGATTTCTACAGATATCAGCAGACCCTTGATCCACCAGATTTTGATTTATTTAACTAATTTATATTGGAATGAACCAACCAAGCTTCTTTTGGTATTTTTTTGTATATATTGAATGTATCTTTCTTTATTTTCTCAACAGATGACTCTCTAATTATATCATTGTTAAAAGACCAATAGTATTTTCGCATCTGCTTTCCATTTTCTTTGAATTCCTCTCGTCTGAGTTTAAGAAGCTTTTCTCTTTGTAAATCATAGAATAATGCTCGTGCGTATTTATCAATAGTCATATCTTCTATTTCATCTTGACCTTTAAAGATTCCCTCAACTGTTTTTGCAAGAGCTACTGCATCCTCTTTAGTCATCTCAAACCTGTTTTTTAGTGCTTTTATTAATAATTGTTTCATTATTTGTTCCCCACTACGCCTAGATTTTTGTAATTCTGCTTATAAAGTTCTTGTTGTACAACTGTTATCTGAAAAACTTTTATTCCGAATTATTTAAATCTATATTGACTATTTACTGCTTCAAAATATGGGGGACAATAATATGGCAAAAAGGATTTACAATTTCTATGCAGGTCCTGCGACCTTACCACTTCCAGCGTTAAAGAAAGCACAAAAAGAGCTTTTGGATTTTCATGGAACTGGTATGTCTCTTATGGAGCTGTCTCACAGGTCAAAAGAATATGATGCAATGCATAAGGAAGCATCAAGTTTGGTTAGAAGGTTAATGAAGATACCTGATGATTACAAAATATTATGGCTTCAGGGAGGTGCTTCAAGTCAGTTTTATATGGCTCCATTAAATCTACAAAAAGATGGCAAGTCGTTTGAATATGTAAACACGGGTGTCTGGTCAAAAAAGGCAATAAAAGAAGCAAAGTTCTATGGAGAGGTAAAGGTTGTTGCTAGTTCAGAAGATGAAAATTTCTCATATATTCCAAAAAATATAGATTTTAGTTCTGATGCAGCATTTGCACATATTACAGGAAATAACACAATCTATGGAACTGAATTTCAAGAGTGGCCAGATGTTCCAGGTGATGTGCCCTTAGCCTGTGATATGTCTTCACATATTATGGACAAGGTAATAGATGTTAAGAAATTTGGTGTTATTTATGCTGGCGCTCAAAAAAACATCGGTCCTGCTGGAGTAACACTTTTAATAGTAAGGGAGGATTTATTAGAAAGAATTCCTGAGAATACACCAACCATGCAAAAATGGAAAACCCATGTTGAGAAAGACTCACTTTTTAACACCGGTCCATGTTGGGCAATTTATATTTGCAAACTATCACTTGGACATCTTGAAAGCATAGGTGGAGTTCCAGAAGTTGAAAAGATAAACCGAAAGAAAGCAAAGATATTATATGATTTAATTGACAATTCAAATGGTTTTTACAAAGGTCATGCAAAACCAGATTCTAGATCACTTATGAATGTAACATTTAACCTTCCAACTCCAGAACTTGAAGAAAAATGTGTAAAAGAGGCACTTGAAAAAGACCTTGTTGGCTTAAAAGGCCACAGATCTGTTGGCGGCATGAGAGCATCAATTTATAATGCAATGCCAATAGAAGGAGTCAATACTCTAGCAGATTTCTTAAAGGAATTCCAGGAGAATAATCAGTAAATTTTTAAAAATATACTTATCAAATCTTTCTAGTAAATTTTTACAGATTGACATTTTTGCGGGTTACGTTTAAATATAATCATCAACAAAAAATGGCATGATACATAGTATCACAATAGAGGTTGAGGAGAGTAATATGAATAAAAAAATAATGATAGTTGATGATGAGCAGGACATATTAACTTCATTAAAAACCGTTTTTAAACATCAAGATTATGATGTAATAACTGTTGATAATGGGGGGGATTGTATTACTGAACTTGAAAAAGGTTTCAAAGGTGTAATACTAGTGGACATTATGATGCCTGGAATGGATGGATGGCAGACTATTAGAGAGATAGTAAAAAAAGGTTTGATAAATAATGTAGCAATCGGAATAATTACCGGAAAAGGAACAAAGAATCACCAGGACATGGATGGACTTTCTTGCTATATTTACGACTACTTTTCAAAACCGCTAAATATCAAAGAATTAGTTAGAAGTATAGACGGATGTCAAATATTTCTTAATGAAAGAGTTATCTAAGAAACGCTAGGTTAAGGATAATATTTAGATATACAACTACTTGACATTTTGTCATTTTGACATTTTTACAAAGTAGATTTAAATATCATAACAGGTGTCCTTTCGATTATCATCCCATCCTATAAAGGATAGGTCTGGATCGTATATTTAAATTTTAATTGGTCTTAATTTATTCACCAAATACCTGCTTTTACGATCCAGATACTACCTCCCTATTAATTTTTACAATTTGCTTTAAAAATCATCTAATTTTTTCATATTTTTTTCTTTAAGTATTCTTTGTGAGGTTTTCCATGAGCGTCTTGTGTGAGGAGGTAACTTACCAAATCTATCAAACCATGTTTTGAAAAATTTTTGTGTAATTGGGTCAGCTGGATATCCGCTGCCTAAGGGTAAATTTAATTTTTTTTCGAGTGTGTTAGCGATTTTTTCAATTTCTTCTTCTCTTCTTGATTTAGCGAGTATTGAAGCAGCACTTACAACTGGATATATCTCATCTGCCTTATGTTCTGATATAATTGTAGCCTTGAAAGGAATTGCTTCAGAAATATTTCTACCAAAGCGTTTTTCGTTTACATCTACTGAATCAACATAACAAATCTCTGGTTTTAATTTTGTAATTATATTAATAAATGCATTTACTTCTATCTGATTTAACGTCATAATTTTACGCATATCATCGATATCTGTGGCAGGAATTACAAGGATTTCATAGTTAATCGCTATTTCCTTTATTTTTATGTCTAATTCTTCTCGTCTTGTAGGTGATAGTTGTTTCGAATCTTTCACCCTGTACTCTATTAATTTTGAATCATCTTCAAATGTAACACCGGCAATTATTAGAGGGCCGATGACTGGACCTTTAGGCAAATAGGAATCATTTTTTTATGCCCCTATTTTCTACCCGCTTCATCGACTCCACAAATCATACGTAACTTGTAATGATATTTAGTAAAAAGATGTTGCGGAATTGATAGACAATTTTTTATTATCTGATTTTATTCAAATGCAGTATGCCGCTGTAGCTTAGCTGGTGGAGCGGCTGATTCGTAATCAGCAGGTCGAGGGTTCAAATCCCTCTGGCGGCTTGCTAAGTTCTTTTTTTTCTATTTAATGGTTATTTTATTAAAATTATCACTTAAGAAAATTTAGTCTAAAAACCTAGATTTTTTCGATATTAATTATATATGACGTGAAAAAATGTTTTAACGTTTAATTCAAAATTTTTTTTACTCTGATAACAAGGTCTTTTATATCAAAAGGTTTAACAATATAATCAACAGCAGCAAGTCCACCCATACCAACACTCATGGTATCTCCTTTTGCTGTTAAAAAAACAATAGGAATGTCTTTCCATTTTGGATTCTCCTTAAGTTTTGCTGCAATATCCCAACCACTAATATTAGGCATCATTATGTCAAGAATTATAAGATCTGGATCAGTTTGTGACTCATTCAGTTTATCGATACACTCATTACCATCTTTTGCTCTTATTACCTCAAAACCACTCAGCTCTAACATTTGGCCAACGGTTAATAAAATATCAGGCTCATCATCTACAACCAATATTTTTTTACTCATTTTCTTCAGTCTCTTGTAAAATTTTATCTATTCTATCAAGTAAAGAGTCTTTATCAAAAGGTTTCATTATATAATCAGCAAGCCCCTCTTCTAGTAAAACTTGTTTTCTTTTATCAGATATTTCAAGAACACTCATAAATGCAACTTTAATATTCGTTGATTTCTTATTAATTCTATTAAATACATCCCAACCACTCATACCAGGCATCATAATATCAAGTAAAACAAGGTCTACTTTTTCCTTTTCTAGCTGTCTAAGGCACTCTTCACCGCTATAAGCAGTAATAACTTCGTATCCTCCTAGTTCAAGAACAGTTCTAGTAAGATCAACAATATCTGGCTCATTATCAACAACCATTATTTTTTTCATTTCTCATCTCACCATTTTATACAATTGGTAAATCTACCAACTATATATTAAAAATTTGTTTTTAAATTAATGCATTTATCAATGTTTTTAAATAACTAAAATATTTAACCACTTACCCAAAATACCCTAATTCCATGGGGGTTATTACTGTTGAAAACAGGATCAAAGTCAAAATTTACTCTTAAAGAGAAACTTTTTGCTCATTTAGAAACATGGAGATTATATACTGTTGTTTGGTGTGGGCTTGTTAGCTTAGCAGGATCTTGCATTGCTTATGGAAGTTTTCCTCCTATAAAAATCTCCATCTTAGCGTTATTTATTCCAATGATGGGATGGACGGCTGCCTTATATCTTTCAGATTTTTTAGATAAAAAACTTGATTCTATACAAAAACCACAAAGACCAATTCCCTCAGGGAGAATAAAACCTTACGAAGCATTAGCAATTGGCGCAATTTTTGCAATTTCTGGATTTTTTTTATCATTTCTTCTAACCTATAAAAATATAATACTAGTCTTTGTTGTAGCTGGACTAGTATTTTCCTATACAAAACTATCTAAATCTCGTGGATTAATGGGAAACATAAATAGAGGAATAGTCACGGTTGCTGCATATTTATTTGGAGTTTTTTCAATAGATAAATCCATTGGATCAATACCAATCTACATATGGTTACTATCACTAGTATTTCTATTTCATGATACTAACAGTAATCTAGTTGGTGCTATAAGAGATATGGAGGGTGATAAGAAAGGAGGATACATAACAATACCTGTAAAATATGGAATAAAAATATCTGTATTTATTTCGTTAATATTGACAATCTTTTGGCTTTCCCTTACCTTGTATTTACAATACAATTACAAGTTCTTGAAAATAGAATTTTATCTAATGATGGTTCTTGATATATTAATTCTGATTTCACTTTATATTTACTTGTTTAGGGCAATTAAAAATTATTCAAGAAAAAAAGCATTAAGATTTCATGAATTCTTTGTAATAGAAAGAATTACTTTAGCATCAGCCTTTATATTTGGTATAATTAATGTCTACATTGCAGCAATTATCTTTGTTAGTGCAATTATTATTACAGGTTTATCTCAATATTTCCTTAGAAAAAGATATGAGTTTATAGAGAAAAAATGATATAATTAGAAATTAGGAAAAAAAATGTTAAAAATAAATGATTTTTTCCTTCAAAAAATCGCTACAAAACTTGATTATCATAAATTAAAAAAATATGTTGATTTTGGATTTATTTTAATTGAAAAAGCAATTGTAAATTTGGATAAATTACACTTTTTTTATTATGATATTTATAATGAAATGATAGAAAATGAAATCACTTTAGGGGATATTTCAAAGGACAAATTGGTTTTACATGTTGGATGTGGGCCAATTCCTGTGACATCTATTCTACTTACAAAAAAAACTGGTGTTCAAGTTACAGGTATAGATAAGGATTCTCATTCCGTTAAAAAGGCAACATTATATGTTAATACAACTGGGTTTTCTGAAAAAATTCAAATCATTAATGCGGATGCTAAAGATTTTTCTATCGGAGACTTTAATGTAATTATTATCTCTCAAGGAGTAAGACCAATAAAAGAAATATTAGATCACATTGCTAAAACAATGAAAGATGATGCACTTGTGATTTTCAGAACGTCTTCTTCGCCTAGTGGAGATATATCTCAAAATGACTTTTTTATAAAAAATATATTTAATATTAATAAAATTGTTGCTCAAAAAAAGAATGCTTTACTTATTTCAATTATACTTAAAAAAAAGCTTTGAGCAATAATTGGGAGTATATCAAATGATTAATCCATGGTTAAACTATAAAGATTTAAAATGTGTTGTTCTCTGTGCTGGAAAAGGTATCCGTATTCTACCTCATTCTGAGGAAAAACCTAAAGTTATGCTTGATTTAGGAAATAGACCTTTACTTGAATATGTTGTTGATTATTGGAAACAATTTACAAATGATTTTATTTTTATTGTTGGCTATAAAAAAGAACATATTATAAAATATGCTAAAAAACTACAAATTCAGTCAACTATTATAGAACAAAAGAAACTTCGAGGTATAGCAGACGCAGTTAATCATGTTAAAAATCTTGTAACAGATAATTTTATTGTTGTACTTGGTGATTGTGTTTGTGATGGAAGCTTTGATTTTCCAAGTGATATGGAACAAGGAGTTGGGGTATGGGAAACCAGCAAATTAGCTGAAATTAAACGAAGTTATTCAATTGAAACTAGAGGAGGTTTTCTTAAAAAAGTAGTTGAAAAACCAAAAGAAATACCAAATAATTATTGTGGTATGGGATTTTATTTTTTAAAAAATAAGATTTTTGATTATATTGGCCTTACACCGCCATCAAAGTTGAGAAATGAAATAGAGATAACAGATGTAATTCAAAATATGATTAATAACGGAGAAAAAATTAAACCTGTATTTTTCAAAGGTCGCTATCTAAATGTTACATATCCAGAAGATCTCATAAATTGGAAAAATTGAATATAATAAAACAATTATTTTGCAATTGTTTCCTGAATTATTTCAGAAAGACGTTGAGCTCCTTTTTTTTCGCCAAGTTCTGTTGTGAGATTTTTTGATAAATCTTGTGCATTTTTAAGGTATGTTTCATAATCACTAAAAATTGTGTTAATTGCATTTAATAGGTCGTACTTTTTAAAAAATTTCTTTGATATCCTTAATCCTGCGCCTTTATTTACAATATTATCAATGTTATATTGATGTTCACTAAACATTGGAATTCCAATTATCGGTTTTCCAGAATAAGCAGCTGTATATACAGTACCACGCCCTCCATGTATAATTGCTAGGTCAACCATACTATTAACTAGATTAGGGGATTTTATAAATTTCTTAAGCAAAACATTTTCCTTTACATCGGGTAATCTATCTTCTTCAATGGTTGTATAAACAGCAATAATATTGTGAGAGGTTTGGCTCAATGCTTCTAGTATATTCAAATATAATTCTTTATCGTTAGTATTACCCATCAACAACAGAATAGATTTTCCAGAACGATTTATATGACTCTTTATATCTTCATCTAATGTATCTTTTTGTTTTTCCAAAAGCCCACCCGATATCGGTCCAATGAAATTTTTCTTAGGAAATTCATTGGTGGGTTCTACTCCTAAGAAATTTTTATCGTCACATATAAAATTATGATCTCCATTAAGAATATCATTAATATTATTAAATGGTTTAACACCATATTTTCTAGCTATCTTATTAAAATCTCTTACTAGCAGTTTATTATTGATAAGTATCCACCTAGCAATTGAATTTTTTATAAAATTTGGCAATAATCTGGTTATAGAATTTTCATAGTTTTCTGGAAAACTTATAGAAGCTTGTCTATAATATAATGGGGTAGAAGTTCCAGAAATAACGACAATTAGTGGAATTTTTAATGCTCTAACAGAGATACTTGCTGTTGGATTAAAAGAACTAATAACTAAATCAACACCTGCTTTTTTAAATGCTTCAATTTCTTCTTTAACAAATGATTCTACTAAATCTCTTTTATAAGCAGAAAATAGCAATTCTTCAAAAGGTACTTTATCATATTTTCCTTTGCTTTTCAATTCTTTGATTACCTTAGCCCAAGAGATTTTTCCAAGTTTAATAACCTCACATCCAAAATCTTTAGTTAAATGTTCAAATTTTCCACCATGACTAAAGAAAATTGCTTTCCCACCTTTTTTTAAAAAAATTCTTGCTATCTTTAATATAGGTAAGGTTTCGCCAATACTACAAAAACATGGAAAGAATCCTACCAATGGTTGATTCTCATATTGTTTGGTTATATATATCCCTCATTAATATAATTCTATACTTACATCATTAATTTATTATATTAATTTTATCACACCTATACCGGCCCAATTTTGATTTTTTTCTTCTACAATCTCAATTATATTATATTTTGATTTTATTTCATCCCAAAATATACTTACTTCACATCCTTTTATTTCAGATTTAACTATATCATGAAGTGCAATTATTCCATCTTTTTTAACTAATGGACTATATAGTTTAAAATCTCTTTTTACACCTTTATATGTATGATCACCATCAATAAATAAAAAATCTAGTTTATTCCCAGCTAAAATATCCTTGATTTTCTCTAAAGTCTCTTTTTTATGAGAATTTTTTCTAATTAAATGGATTTCTTGATTATTAATAGCAAATTCAGTATATAGTTTCATCCTTGCTCTAATATAGCCACCGCCAAAATTACCACCTGGTAAATCAACACTTATTATTTGAGCATCATTCGATGCTATTCTAGTAAATAGAAACAATGTACCACCAAATGCTGTTCCTATTTCAAGAATGAGTTTTGGTTTTTCCTTTTTCAATATCTTTAAAAGTTCTAAAAGTTCATATCTAATTTGTAAAGTCCTGATTAACCCAAAAAAAAATGTTTGAGTAAAATCTAACATTTTATCTAAATTATAACTCTTATCAATTTTTTTTATTCTATAAATTGCATAAGGGTAAAAAGGAGCAAATAACAGTTGAAGGAAAAGAAATCGTAAAATCAATTTTACAAACATCTTAAAGCTCTTAGGATCAGAAAATTCTAATATAGATTTTAATAGTCGGACAAAAATATTCATACTCTTGGTCCTATTAACAGATATAAGTTTAAGAATATGAATGAAATATTTATAGTATGTGATTAAGCTAATTCAAAGTGTAAAATATATAAAAGATAAATCAATAGCTTAAATTTAACTACTCAACCTTTGGAGGTTTAAACCATTATAGAACGATTTGCTCCGCTAGTAAAATCAAGACTTCAAAAAAAACCTGGTAAAAATACTAAAGGTTTTTTTGGGAAATTAACCCGAAAAACAATGGATAAAATTCAATTATCTAAACTTAAAAAGACTATCAGATATTCCTATAACACATCTCCTTATTATAATAGACTTTTTAAAAAAAATGGTCTTAAACCTAGTGATATAAAAAAGTATTCTGATATGACAAAGATACCTTATACTAAAACTGATGATCTTCAAAACAATCCAAAATCTTTTTTTTCTGTTTCTGAGGATCAATTTATCCGAGTATTTACTACTTCTGGCACAACTGGTAAACCAAAAAAAGCATATTTTACAAAAGAAGACCTTGATAAAATTGTGGAGTCAACAGCTATTGGTACAAAAATTATGTATGGTATAACAAGCAAAGATATCATTCGTTTAACCTTTGAGGTAGGATATGGAACAGAAATCTGGGGCAATAGATATTGTTTAAGCAGAGCATACGAAAGCCTTGGCGCATTAATTATTGCCACTGGAAGGTTAAATATTAAAGAAGAATTAGAAATGATAAGAGAATATAAACCAAATATTTTTGGAGATGTCTCATCACGTGTTTATTATCTTACTAAAGAAATGAGTAAACTTTGTGATTTAAAAGAACTCGGTATTAAAAAATTTTTAATTGGAGCTGAACCAACTCCAAACGCTATGAGAAAAGAAATTGAAAAAGCTTGGAATGCTGATGTTTTCGTTGGATATGGAATAACTGAGATTGGCCTGCTTATGGCAGGTGAATGTGAAAAGAAACAAGGTATGCATCTAAGTGAATTTAATTTTCTAACAGAAGTTGTAGATCCTGAAACTGGTGAACAACTTGAAGATGGTGAAGTCGGAGAATTACTCTTTACTACGTTTGATAGAAAAGGAATGCCTTTGATAAGGTATAATTCACATGATTTAGGTAAAATAATACCAGAAGTTTGTAGCTGTGGACTTCCTTTAAAAAGAATTGAAATTAAGGGAAGATCAGATGATTTAATACCTATTGGAGCTGGAGATAATCTTTTTACTAAAATGTTTGATGAAGCAATTTTTAGTATTCCTGAAATATTAGAATATCAAGTGATATTTGATAAAAAATATGGAAAGGATCTTATCACTATTATCGCTGAAAGCAATGTAATAGATGATGCAATTTGTAAGAAAATAGTAGATGCTATTATGACTTTACCTGAAATAAAAAACGGTATCGATCAGTCTAAAACTATTTTAAGACCAGTAGCTAAACTTGTTAAACCTAATACTTTTAACAGAAATTCTATAAAGACAAGAAGACTGATTGATAAAAGAAATCTTTATGATTAGATCTTTACATCCATATTTTTTTAATAAGCACTTCATATTTAGGTCTAGATAATTTAAAACATATTCTTAATCTGATTTTTAATGTTTTTTTCTTACTATTTACAAAATTCACAATTTTCTCTAGGCTTAAGCATCTGTTTCTCCACTAAAAGAAGTAATAACTCTCAAACCATTTTTTAACATCCTGAAATCTTTTCGTAAAAAAGCTCGATAAATCTGACCAAGAATATAACTAGGTCTGAAATAAAACCGTTTAGAAGCTTCTTCGGTATATTTATTAAGTTCTTCTGCAGTTAAATTTCCTAATCCTCTACGTGAATCAGCAATTATCAAATATTTATCCTTTGTATCTTCTTTATTTTTTATTAATTCATCCCATAATTGTGATCCCATCTGGTAGTATAATGGTGAAAAAATTGCAACATCAAGTGGTAAAGAGCATGCAAAATTTATTGTGTTATTAATGTGTTTTTTTGTTTCCATTGGTGCTCCAAACATGAACGTGGCCATTGTTATAAAACCCATCTCATGGCCTAACCGTACAGCTGCTCGAATCTGATCTAAGGTGACCTGTTTATTATAAAAATCAAGGACATCCTGATTTCCAGATTCAATCCCGTATCCAACAAGTTTAACATTAGCCTTCTTCATTTTCTTATAAACCTCTCGATCTGCTGAATCAACACGAGCACCTTCAATTATTAAATCGACGTTCGTTCCAATTTCAATAAGGTTATCCATTATTTTATGAGTTCGTTTCTTATCTGCTAGAAAGCAGTCATCGGAGATCATAACCGATCCATATTTTCCATCTATCTCCTGTATTTCTTGTACCACACTTTCAGCGGATCGTTGTCTAAAACCCCATCCTTTTATAAAATTGCCATATCTCGCACAAAATCGGCATCTGAATGGGCATCCCCTGCTTGAAATCATAGAAGTAAATTTTGGTTTAAACAGATATAAATTACCTATCTTTCCATAATCATATTTTTCTACCAGATGACGTGCTGGAAAATGAAGAGAGTCTAAATCATTAATCACTTTGAGGGGTTTACCTTTTTTAACTTGGTTATTTTCTCTGTAATATATACCGTGAATATCAGATAGATTTTTTTTCCCCTGTAAAAACCGAGATATATCCACAATTACATGTTCTCCTTCTCCTATAACACTAATATCTGCATGAGGAATATCGGATAAGGAACGGTCTGGAAAAAATGTACAATGTGGCCCACCGATGATTAGAGGAATGTTAGAATCTAAATCCTTGATTTTATTAGAGATATCTACAACAGAATTGTAATCGTTGCTATATACACTTATTCCAACAGCATCAGATGACATTAGAGAATTTTTTAGGTGTTCTTCTGAGTTGTTCTCCATACAAAGATCAATAATTTCAACTTTGTGACCATCAAATTCTAATGCCGCGCCTATACTTTGTAAACCAAGAGGCGGGTAAATTGATGGAGAATAGAAGGAGTATATTTCAGTAAGGTTTCTCCGTTCAGGAGCTCTTAGAAGAAGAAATCTCATCAACAATGCCTCTCTAAATTCTTTCCTATTATTAATATATCATAAAAAAAATCTCCTTATAAAATTTATTAATCCAATATAAACCCAACTTTTCAAGTATTTTTTTATATAAATAAAATCCTATTATTTATTCAAAATTCGATAGTTACTTATAATTTACTAAACAAACATTGATTATCTAGTCAAATCAACAGATAGAATAGTAAAAACAGTACATCTGAATGCAAAAAACTACCAATGAATCGTAATTTTCCAGAAGAAAATTAGAAATTTTTTATTGAAATTTCCCTGATTTCTTTGGACTATTATTAAGGAAACACGTTTTATCTATATCATCATCTAATTTAACCTAACTTGCTTTAAAACTTGATAGAAATCCACCCGGCTTTTCGTATTATAGGAAAATACATTTTATCCTTCAATTGTGACTTTAAAAAAAATTTGATTTTTTGGAAACTATGAATTCCCAATATTACTTTTTTTTATTTATCTTGGAAGCATCGATTCTCATAAAATCAAATTTTATCTTTGGACAAGGAGCCAGTCGTAGGTTAATGAACATTTTTTTCTTCAAATAATGTGATTCAAAATCAACTTTTACACCAACACCTTTTGGTGGTTTTAAAATATCTACCTTTAACAAGTTATGACCTAATATTGATGGTTGTCTTTGTTGTTCAATTTTGCAGTCACCTTCCAATTTAACTGTTCTTTCGTCATCAGTATATATACCCTTTATTTTTCCTGGTATTTCAGGTAATATAAAAGCTCTATAGAATCCATTACCTTTGAATTTCTCGATATATTCATAGATTTCACATGTTGGCCATACTCGGAGTTTGATTTTTTTATCATCTAATTTAGCAGTTAAATTTAAATCAATTGGATAGTAAATATCATATTCTTCAACATATTTAATTTTATTATAATGGAAATTTACATCGCTGAAATCTATGTAGTTATTTCCTTCAGTAAATAATGTTAATACTCCAAATGCTGGTCCTTTACTTAACCAGAATAATGAATTGCCATACAAAACACTCCAATCATTATTAAAAATACCCCAGAACCAGTCATAACTAAAAGGATTATTTTCAGATGTAAAAGCAATTTGATTTGGAATTTTTGGTTTTCGATGTGTAAACCACCAATAAAACAGATTTCCATAGATTGAAATAGTTTTTCTGAATCCTGATAATTTTTGAAAAGGATTTGTATAAGACCAATTTCCCCAAGCTTTTTCAAGGTATCCCTTACCTTGAATTTTGTATGAATGTTCCATGATTTTCAGGGATCCAGATAGATCACAATTTAAGAGCCATCCATATCTATAATAGTCCAGTCCAAAAGGCAGATATCCATTTGTTGTATCTTGCACACTCCAATGCGGAAATATTTTAGCATTATAGGCTATTTCTGCAATTAAGTCTTTTTTATCATCTTCAATATGAATCTTATATTTTGGGTATACGCCTTTTATTGAGTTTTTTTCATATTTTAAGTCAACTTTATTCTTTTTATGTGAAAATTTTTCGATTTTATCATTTATTGAATTTCCCGCTACAAATTTTTTTGAAGTTATATCAAAAAGATTATATAAAAAAAAGCAAGAAGGAGTTTCAAGTTCATAAGCAAATGATGCCTTAAGATTCCATTTTCTATTGTCTTCTAAGTTTTTAAAGATTGTTTGTATGCACCACCATTCCTTCATTGAGGGATAATGATCACCCTCATCTTCAGGTGTCCAAGGATTTATTTGTTTATCCTTTTTCGAATTTATTTTATTAGTCATATAATCAATTTTGATTTGATTTCTGAAATATATCAGAAACCAAAATCTATTTTATAGTATCTTCTAAATGAAATACTTGTAGCTAGAGGAATTATACTATAAAATTTCTTGGTAATATAGACGATTTTTGAAATATTATTTATCAAATTAATTGGTGAATAAAACTCCTTAGCAACCTTTTTTGCACCATTATAAAGTTCTTCAACAGTCATATTTTTTGGTTGAAAAACAACATCTACTTGATTATATTTACTCCAATCTCGCGTTAGTATTCTACCCTCCTTATTCAGCCTTTCAAATAGAGGAGTTCCCGGGTATGGAGTTAAAATATTTACTTCAAGCACGTCTAATTCCCAGTCATTAATTGTTTCAAGTGTTGTATCAAAGATATCATTTTTATCCTCATCAAATCCAAAAATGATTCCGCCTTGAATAGTCATCCCATAGTCATGAACTCTTTTTATCATTTTTTTGAAATCTTCTACCTTATTATGATTCTTTTTTATATTATTTAATGCTTCTTGACTAACAGATTCAAAACCAACAAACCATTCAACACAACCTGATTTTCGTGCAAGATTTAAGAATTCTTCATCTACATTTCTAAGGATATTTGTAGTTCCATTAGCAACCCAGCCTTTATGCACCTTCTGCCGAATCATCTCCTTAAAAAGTTCTTGTGCATATTTTCTGTGAAGGGTAAGGTGAGGATCATGAAATATAAACATTTTATTTGGCATTTTCTTTATTTCATCAACAACGTCTTTTATAGGCCGTTGTTTTACTACATTTCCACAGAAACTACTTATAGCACAGAATTCACATTGATTTGAACACCCACGTGTTGTTTGAATTGCTCCTAAAAAAGGATTTGATTTAATAAGATCCCTTCTTAATGGAGGTACTTTTGATATGTCAAAATTATGATCTCGCTCGTATATGGATTTTAATTTACCTTTTTCAAAATCCTCAAGTGCTATTGGCCAATTGGCTTCTGCCATACCCATGATAACACTATCAGCATGTTGTTTTGCTTCTTCAGGCATTGCTGTTGGATGATATCCACCCAATATAACCGTCTTTCCACGTTTTCTAAACTCATCTGCAATTTTATACACTCTTGGAGCAGTCATTGTATAACAGGTTATACCTACAACGTCAAAATCTTCATCAAAATCAATATTTTCATAATTTTCATTAACGATTTTAACAGAATGTTTACTAGGTGTTATCGCAGCAAGATGAGGGAGAGTGATAATTGGATATCCAGAGATTATTTTACGCCATGAGTGCCTATCCCTATATGTTGTCATTCCATGTTCAATTGCTGGAAATACAAGTAGAATCTTCATAATCTCCGAGGAATTAGGAGATGTTGATTGAATATTTAATATTTTTTAACCAATCCAAGCGAGAAATCCCCAAATTTTAAGTTGTGGGATGAATCGCATGGAGATTAAACTTAAAACGCCGAAAGGCGTTTTTTTCCCCTTGAGGGGAAAGCCACGCAATTTTATTGCGTGGAAGGGGTGACAATAGGTCTTATATGCTATATCCAAAAAATTCAAAGTAGGGTTTCATTGTTTTAAATATTAGTTTTTTAAGAAATATAACCTCTGGAAGTAACTGGAGTTTTCTTGGTTTTATGTATCTACTGAAATTCATATCTGTTTTCAAATCAAGAAAATCTAATATAGCTTTGATTATCTCATCAGGCTTTTCACATAAATCCCCATATTTTATAGAAATATAGTCCTCTTTAGATAGATTTTTTATGTTTTTAAGATAGTAATTAGTAGCCTTTTTAGAATGCCAGATTACTTCAAATATTCCTGGAGGGAATTTTGATGTATAATACATTTTTGATGCAAAAAGTAAAAGTGGATTTTTGTATAATTTATCATATTCCTTGGAATATAGTATAAAAAATTCGTCCCTGGATTTAAGTCTAGTTTTCCAAAGTCTCATAATTGAACTTATTACTTCAAGCGGATTTCTATGGATAAAAACAAATTTAGCATTTGGATATATTTTTTTAATGAGAAGAAAATTTGGGTAATCATGAGGATTTTTTAGTAGTAATGGTTTATCGTTTTCTGAAATATATTGTATCTTTTTACATAGAATATCGAATAATTCTTTGCTAATATTATTTATTTTTGAACTAAAATTTCTCTCTGAAAATATATAAGCATACTCATGTTCATAATCAGATGATACTTCAACATTATCTGTTTTTCTAGTTACAATGCCCTTCTCTTTTAATAGATTATTTAATTCTTCTTTTTCTTTTAATTCGAGATTATTTATATGATTATATATCAGTCTATCAAAATTTAAAACATGGTATAAATTTAAAAAATTGAAATTTCCTGTTTCATTTAACATTTTATATAAAACGGTTGTTCCTGAACGATGAAGACCTAATATAAAAGTAGGTGTAAAAGATTTGTTTTTAATTTTATCTAAATAATTACAATCTATATTTTTTCACCTTTTGAGTCCAGACATATAATAAGTTATATTAATGTTTGATTGTTAATTTCTTATGATATATGAATGCATTTCTTAATCCTATCATAGGTTTGCCATTCTTAAAAAACTATCTATTTGTGCCTAATAGATTAAGAAGATTAAATCATAAAAAAATGGAAGATTTGAGAGATAAAGCTCTAAGGAAAATTGTTAGATATGCTTATGATGTACCACTATATCATAAAAAATATAATGCAGCTGGATTTAAACCTGATGATATTAAGGGTATAAAAGATATAGAAAAACTTCCGTTTATAACTAAAAAAGATATAATTGAAAATTTCCCAGATTCAGTGATTCCAATTGGTTATGATAAAAGTAAAGGTTATATTACTAGCACGAGCGGATCATCAGGCAAGCCCGTCTCTATCTATTTAGATTTTCCAACTATATCCGCAGGATTAATGCTATTTCTTAGAGAAGGTAAAATATACAACTATAATGTTAGAAAAGCAAAATTTGTAAGTATTGGTACTTTTCTTAAAGGTAGAATTGATCAGGTTGTCGATGAAGCAATTGTATCAAAAACGAGGATATTTCGTAAATCTGATAGCTATATGACAATGAATGCTTTTGAACCGATAAAAGATATCATTAAGAGATTAAACGATTTTAAGCCAGATGTTATTTACACTTATCCAATTATTTTACAGCATCTAGCTTATTTTAAAAAGAAAGGCTATTGCGATAAAATAAACCCAAGAGTTCTTCAAGTAGGAGGATACTCAATGGATAAATACGCTCGTGATTATATAGAAGATGCTTTTGGATGTAAAGTATTTAATGTATATCAATCAGTTGAATCATGTGGTGATGTATCCACTGAATGTATCTGTCGAACATGGCATATTAATTACGATTTTTATAATGTAGAAACAATAGATGAGAATGAGAATATTGTAGCGCCTGGTGAAAAAGGACATATGGTTTTAACCAGATTATTTGGACAAGGTACGCCTATTATTAGGTATACTGGAATGGATGATTGGGTTACTTTGCTTCAAGAATATAAATGTGAATGTGGACTTTCAACGCCCATTTTCAAAAATGGCATAGAAGGCAGAATAAGTGCCCGCGTGATTTTACCTGACGGGCGGATTTATCCTGCTGCTTCTTTTGAACTAGTATCTCTTGTACTTACCGATCTTAAGACATTTAAGGTCACCCAGTTTCAAACTATTCAGAATAAAATAGATGAGATTGAAATAAATCTTGTTATTGATAATGATCTTCGTAATGTTGGCCCATCAGTGAATCTAATTTTCGATAAAGTAAGACAAATATACAGAGAGAAATGTGGACCTGATATTAAAATTACTGTGAAAGAAGTTAAAGAAATTAAATCACCCAAAAATAAACCAGCACCACTTGTTATTTCTAAAGTAAAACTTGAGGATGGTTTTAAAATACTAGAATCATATTAATATCTTGAATTGGGGGAATCATTTGAATTATTATAGAGGAATTATATGAATATAACCCTGGTTTTTCCAAATTTAGCTAAATTCCCTTCTTGGTTTGTAAAATATCATATACTTCCTAAGAATCCTTTTCCTCCTGCACCTCCACTTGGTTTACTCTTGGTAGCAGCATTTGTTGAAAATCAAGGTCATAAAGTTAGAGTCATTGATAATTGTATAGAAGAGTTAGATCACAGGGATTTAGTTAAAGAGATACTTAGAACTGATCCAAAAGTAGTTGCATTTCATACCACTAGTTTGACTTATCCTAATGTAAGAACATATTTAGAATTTATAAAGGAGGAAAATAATGATATTTTTACAGTAGTTGGTGGTCCTCTTGCAACATTTTATCCCGATAGAATTGTAGAGAATCCTAATGTAGATTTTGTTATAAGAAATGAAGGGGAGATTACTTTTTCTGAACTTGTAAAAAGCCTTGAAAATGGAGGTAATATTAATACAATAAAAGGATTGTCTTTTAAAAAGGAAAATAAGATTGTTCATAATGAGCAAAGACCTTTTATTGAAGATTTAGACAGTTTGCCTTTTCCTGCAAGACATCTAATAGATATATCTAAGTATCCTAGAAGGGAATTATTTTTTGATGCTTATCCTACAGATGCTGTAAGTACTTCAAGGGGTTGTCCTTATGATTGCCGATTCTGCAGTAGTACTAGATATATGTTTTGTAGAACATACAGGTTTAGATCTGCAGGGAATGTTGTTGACGAAATAGAATTACTAAAGGAGAAATATGGAACCAAAGGTTTATATTTTAGAGAGGATATTTTTACAGTAAATAAGAAGAGACTTTTTGCTATTTGTGACGAAATGATAAAAAGAAAAATTGATCTACCTTGGTTATGTGAAAGTAGGGTAGATACAGTTTCAAAAGATAAATTGAAAAAGATGAAAGCTGCTGGGTGCAAAGCCATCTGGTTTGGCTGTGAATCAGGCTCTCAACGAGTGTTGGATTATATAAATAAGGAGATAACTGTTTCTCAAATTGAGGATACTTTCAAATGGTGTAAAGAAGTCGGTATAATTACAGGTGCAGCGTTTATTGTTGGTTTTCCTGGTGAGACGGTTGAAGATATCAACAAGACAATAGAACTTGCAAAGAGAATACGTTCAAATTATTCTTGGATTAGGATTTATATTGGTTCTCCAAGAAGTCCACTATATGATGAAGTTATTGAGAAAAAGTATTATAGGCAAGATTGCAAGTGGGAGGGATTAGTGGCAGTAGAAACCCCAGATCTATCTCTTGAAACAATAGTTAAATCACGTAATAAAATTGAAAAAGAGTTCACTAAAATAACCTTTAAGAGAGTATTATCAGATATTTTTGTAATGCATGAACCACCTATACTGGTTATGAAAAATCTTTTAAATTTAGTTAAATACCTGGTCGATACACAAGTTTGATTGCCGTTTCAAATAGTTCAAACATATCGGTTGAAGGATTAGGAATATGCGAGAGTGCTTTTGGAATTTTATTATAGTTGCGACTGGGAATACTGCGTGGTCTGAAACATAAGTGGAAGACCCGCAGATGAAAAGTCGCCCCACTTTTTAGCCAATCAACCAATCTCCTCTTTTTGTCGCACGCG
The DNA here is from genome assembly GCA_030672305.1 of Thermoplasmatales archaeon. GTDB lineage: Archaea > Thermoplasmatota > E2 > DHVEG-1 > DHVEG-1 > SG8-52-3. The sequence goes on from DAOVGR010000039.1 coordinate 73,474, forward strand.
ACACACCAACTAGGGTGTGCTCTATAAAGGTGCAACAGGAGAAATCAATAATATGGAAATTGTAAGTAGCGGTAGCTCTAAAAAGATTGCTGGTGACACCCCGCAATAACTAGGTGACGATGATGTTTGTCACCAAGAAAAGGTATAAATCTTTCCGAAAACAAGATCATATTGACACCTGCGCTGAGGCGTTTCATGACCTGGAACGCTTCGGGTTTGAATTCGGTGACTTTGGGTTCGCCTAGAATCATGTCCACTTCCAGGTGAATATCCCAAAAAAGTACTTAGTTGAAGATGCGGAGATTATGCTCAAATTCTACAGCGCCAAAAAAATATTCGAAATGCATCCTGGATTCCGCAAGCGGTATCCAAGCGGTGGTTTCTGGAGAGGCTATGAACATCATACTTCCACTGGCATGATGAACTTGGAGGAGTCCAGCCAGTATCTCCGTGATCAGCAACGTCATCACAACATAGTTGTTGATGACCAACAACAGTTACCTGACTTCACGACCGAGTGAGATGCGGCATGACCGAAGGGCTTGCCAAGGAGCGAAGGCAAAATGGGATCATAAGGGCGATGCCCTTATTTCACCATCTATTCGTACAATTGTTTTGTTAGAAGAAATATCCCTCTGCAGCAATAAATGCTGTCCCTCCAGTAAAACCTCCCGCTGCAGGATTTTTCTTTATTCAACCTTCTCATTTTGGTAATTTTGCACCATATGGATACTCCAGGGAAATAAGATATTGATTGGATATTTAACGTTTTTTATAGATATAATTTCAATCTCTTTAAAATTTCTAGTTATAGTATAATATTAATTAAGTAAAAACTAATTTCATAAAATTTTATAAATGGAGAAATGTTAAATTCTTGTCAATTGATCGAGCAAACCAAAGAGATACAAATTTATCGATGTTTTCTTGATCAATCGATATCGATTACTCTTCAGACTCTGAGGTCGATTGTTAACCCTTATTTAACTTGGTAATGATAGGTGATGGTGGTTTACTAAGATTATCACTTCCTATCACTTTTTTAACTTCCTTTACTTCAAATTGGAAAGTTTTACCAAATATCTTATAATATTCTTTTTTAATTTCTGCAATAAGTTTATCTAAGGATGGCGGATCGTTCCTTTTATCTTCATTAATAACAATAAGTATGTCTATTTTATCCAATTTCTCTTGGACTACTTGGAATTGTAATATTTTTTCAGTCTTTAATACCCGCATGGGTTCTGTAAAAATAGAGGGTGTTATATATTTTCCATCAGGTGACTTTATTTGATGAACTCGTCTCCCATCAATGCGTTTAATAAGTTGCGAATACAAACCGCAAGGGCAGGTATCATAGAGCGGTGTAACGATATCGTCCAACCCAGTATAACGTATGAAGGGAGTTCCTTTTCCAAAAAATCGTGTTAAGACAACATGCCCAGGTTCACCTGATGACACTGGTTCCCCTTTTTCATCAAGAAATTCGAGATATAGATAATCTGATAATACATGATAGTTACCTTCTTCACACTCGATTGCCCCTAGACCCATTTCTACGGAGCTGTACATGTCTACTACTTTACAATGAAAAGCGTCTTCGATGTATGATCTTACGTATCCATCTAGCATCCCCCCTGATGTTACTATTACTCTAGGTTTGATATCTTTTCCATAGCCTTTTTTTTTAAGAAAAGCCAAAGCCTGTATATCTACAGGTGGCCCTAGAATAAAATCCGGCTTGAATGTATTTATTTTTTCAATTTTTTCATTTAAATCTTTGTATGTATAAGTTAGATGTTGAGCGTTAACTAGTGAAGAAGAGAAAAATTTCAAATTATCTAAGATGGCATGCTTAGCGGCATAATCATATCTACCTGGTGAATCGTGTGGACCAAAACTCGTAAGTCTATCTTTTCTCCAGTTAATATCGACAATCCTAAGACTTCTATCACCATAAACTAAATCCTGAAGTAAACCAAATGTGTCTCTATAGAAAGAAAGAGGTTTACCTGTTGAACCTGAGGAGTGTATTATCCATAATTTGTTTTTATTTACATTCTTTGGGATAACACTATTGGGAAATGCATCCCTTATATCATTTTTTGAAACCATTGGAAGTTTGTGCAGGTCATCTATGCCTCTAATGTCATTTGGATGTATATTTAGTTCTTTGTATTTTTTATTATATAGTGGCACCGTATAGGCATATTTTACTGCCCGTCTTAATGCCCGATCCTGAAATCGTTTTAATTTTTCTGGCGATATATCCCATAATCTATCTACATCGAACAAGTAGCTTTTGACAGCCTTGAATGTAAACACAGGATTTAAAAATGGATTAATCATAACAACAACCCATAAAATTTGCTCTAGTTTATTGCATGCCTGCCCTACTGTGTTATCCTATGCTCACTTTTAAAGATTGCTCTACTTATTTTACAGATACAAACACAGAGAATATTCTAAATTCATGAAAATAGTAAGGTTGCAAAAAGCATCTATGGACTGGACGGGATTTGAACCCGTGGCCTCCACCTTGCGAAGGTGGCGATCTTCCGCTGATCTACCAGCCCTATTATCAAATATTTAAATAGAATGATTATTTGATTATTTCCATTTATATTCATTACTAAAAAGATTTGTTTTTAGAATTAATCAATGCTACAATAACAGGAAGTTTTTCACCCATCATAAATTTCTCAAGTGATCCGCCACCAGTACTAATATGAGATATTTTTTTGTCAAGACCTAATTTTTCTACTGCAGCAACAGTATGGCCTCCTCCTGCAATAGAAAAAACATCAGATTTTGCTACAAAAGTAAAGATTTCTTTTGTCCCCTTCATAAAAACAGGATTTTCAAAAACGCCACATGGTCCTGATAAAAAAACAGTTTTTGCATCTGAAAGAATTTTTTTAAAATTCTCTATTGATTTTTCGCCAATATCATAAAGATTATAATTTGTTGGCAGATCAGATACATCTATCTCTGTTCTATTTGTGTTTTCCTGCTGAGCAAAATCAAGTGGAAGATATATCTTGTCTTTATATTTTGCAATAAGCTTTTTGATCTCATTATAGTTTTCAGGTGTTCCCTCTTTTTCAAGCATTTCTTCGTTTTTATCACCCAGATTTATACCTTCAGCTTTTAAAAAGGCATTTGCTGGAAGCCCAGTTAGAATTATTTTATCTGCTGTTTTATTATCAAGTAATCTTTCAATTGTTACAATAACATCTGAAAATTTTGCACCACCAAATAAAAATACCGAAGGTTTTTCTGGTTTTTCTATTATTTCTCTTAAAGTACTAAGTTCTTTTTCCATCAGACGTCCTGCACAAGATGGCATAACCTCTGTAAATCCAACCAATGAACATTGAGCCCTATGGGCTGCAGCAAAGGCATCGTTTACAAATATATCTGCTATAGGATAAAGATTTTGAACAAGATCTGATTGAGCATGTTCATTTGCAGATTTTTTTTCTGTTTCACCGTCAAATTTTCTAACGTTATCAAGTAACAATACCTCTCCAATCTGAAGATTTTTTATAGCATCCTTTGCTTTTTCTCCAAACACATCATCAACAAATTTTACCTCTTTCCCAAGTAAATTTTCAAGAGCTTTACCATGTTTTTCAAGATTTGTGAAATCCCAACTTCCTTGTCGCCCCTGGTGTGCCAAAATAATTGTTTTTGCATTCTTTTCAATAAGCTCTTTAATAGTTGGTAACACTCTCTTGATTCTAGTTGTATCAAGTATATCTAATGTATTTTTATCAAGAGGCATATTAAAATCTACTCGTAATAAAACTGTTTTATTTTCAAAATTAAAATCATCTAATGTGTTGTACATATTCATAGATAAATCCTCCACAAAAATCAATATCAAAAGTTTTTATTTAAACATATTTAAAAATGCGATTTTTTATTTCAAAACTCAAAAATATTGATTTATAATGTCCTAGCTATCTCAACTTCGCTAGTAGATTTTGAGTTGTTAACACAAATATAATTTATAAGGTCTATTAATCTACAGGAATAACCCCATTCGTTATCATACCATGATAAAATTTTGACATAATTTCCATTTTCACCTATGACTTTAGTACTCAAACCATCGATAATTGCAGAATGTGGATTTCCGATTACATCTGTTGATACAAGTGGTTCTTCGGAATATTCCATTATTCCTTTGAGATTGTTTAAGGATGCATTTTTCAAAGCGTTATTAACCTCATCTTTTGTTACATTTCTTTTTAAAATACAAGTAAAATCTGTTAAAGATCCATCTGGTGTCGGAACTCTAACAGCAATACCATCAACCCTTCCTTTAAGTTCAGGTATTACAATAGTTACTGCTTTTGCTGCACCAGTTGTGGTTGGGATGATCGAAACAGCAGCAGCTCTTGCTCTTCTTAAATCTTTATGCGGGAAATCAAGGATACGTTGATCACCAGTATATGAATGGATTGTGGTCATGAATCCTTGTTCTATCCCAAAATTATCGTTTAAAACTTTTACAGGAGGAGCCAGACTATTTGTTGTACAAGATGCATTTGAAATAATATGGTGTTTATCAGCATTATAAAGGTGTTCATTTACCCCCAATACTATTGTTAAATCCGGATCTTTTGCTGGTGCTGATATGATAACTTTTTTTGCCCCTGCCTCAAGATGTTGTGAAGCACCTTCACGGGTACGGAATAAACCCGTAGATTCTATTATAACATCGATATCAAGGTCTCTCCATGGTAACTTAGAAGGATTAACCTGAGATAAGAATTTGATAAATTTGCCATTGACTATAATACCATCGTCTTTGGCCTCTATGCTACCGTTAAATTTACCATAGATTGAATCATATTTGAAAAGATGAGCAAGTGTTTGGGTGTTACCCAGATCGTTTACTGCTGTAACTTCAAATTTATTTCCATATTGAGAATGACCTAAAGCTGCACGTAGTGTATTTCTTCCAATCCTTCCAAAACCGTTTATAGCAACCTTAATCATCCCTTCCACGTTTTTATGAATTATCAATATTCTATATAATACTTCCGACAAGAAACGTGCTAGCTGCCTTAGTTATTTTAACCGTTCTAATCTCTCCAATTTCGATCTTTTCCTTCAAAACAACAGGTTTATAATTTTCAGATCTTCCAACAAAAGTACCATCTTTTCCCTTTTCAGTTATAAGAACATTGTATTTTTTCCCAATATGCTTTTGATTATGTTGTTTTGATATGCTGCTGCATAGCTCTGTTAAATATTTTGAACGGTCCTTTACAATATTAGTTTTTACCCTTCCATTCATACTTTTTGCTTTTGTATTTGGACGAGCTGAATAACGAGTTATGTTTGTAATATCAGGTTTTAATTCTTTTAAAAGATTCACAGTGTGCTGAAATTGACTATCTGTCTCTGTTGGAAAACCAACTATCACATCTGTAGAAATGGTAATATCAGGATAAGTTTCCCTAAATTTTTTTATAATTTTTAAGAAATCATCAACAAAATATTTCCTGTTCATTTTTTCTAAAATTACATTGTCTCCTGATTGAACTGGAAGATGTAAAAATTTGTATATTTTTGATGATTTGTATCCATTAATAATTGAGTTAATATTTTTCAAACAAGTATACGGATTCATCATTCCAATACGAACTCTAAATTGACCATTAATTCTACTTATGTTTGTAAGAAGTACACCTAAATTATTTCCACTATCTAAACCAAAAGAACTTGTGTCCTGGGATGTAAGTTGTATCTCCTTACAACCCTGTCCAATAGCAGAGCAAATATCTTGAGTTATCTCATCTATTGGATAGCTTTTAAGTTTACCACGGGCTAATGATGTAATGCAATAAGAGCATGAAAAATTACAGCCTTCTGCAATAGATATTGGAGCAAAAATGTCATTATAATACTTTGAAAATTTTGTTTTATTTTTAAGCTTAAAAATCGGTTTTTCATAATTTAAAACATCTAAGATTTGATAAGAATATTGAGGTGGTAGCAGTTTTACATTGGGTATTACAGATTTAACTTTGTCAGATTGAATTGAGGCCATACATCCGCCTACAATAATTCTTTTACCAGTATTCTTTAAAACTTTAAGACGGGATAACATACGTTGCTCGGTCGTATCAATTACAGTGCAGGTAAGTAAAATTAAGACATCTGCATCATTTATCTCATCAACTATTTCATAATTGTTATCTTTCAAAATTCCTTTTACTAAACTAGCATCGCTTTTATTTGCAGTGCAACCATAAACTTCTAGATACACCTTCATAAACAGAAGCACTAAGAGTAAATGTACTATTTAATTGCTTCCTCAACTCTCTCTAAAACAAACTTTTTATCAAGATTTGATAAAAAGTAGCCAGCTCGAGGACCTTTTTCTTGTCCAAGAATAATTTGATAAATTGTTTTAAAAGCTGTTTTTATTGGAATTTTATCTTTTTGTGATGACTCATAAATTGCATTATGAACATTTTCTGCTTCCCAATTTATTGACGATAAATTTTTTAAAAGTGAAGTTAAAAAGCTAATTTGTTCTACAGCTAAATTTACTTTTGGTATTTTCTTTTTTACATCAAATTTTACCATATCAGGAGCAAAATTGTCTAACCAAAATCTTGCATGTTCAGCTCTCTGTTTCAAATGATTCTCATCATCCTTACTCAATCCTTTCGGGATTTGTTCGGTTCTAAAAAGGATTTTTTTAACTTCCTTCCAATCCTTTCCAATTTGAACAAGGGTAACTAAATGTCGATACGGTATTTGAAAAGGAATTGTTTTTGGAATATTATATGGTTGAGAAAGATCATATGTCTTTTTTAAATCCTTCATACCTTTAATTGCTTCTTCTTTTTCAAAGTAGACCCTTTCTAGTTTATCATATTCATCAACAAGATTAAGTAGACCAAGACCTGAATCAAAAACAAGATGTTTATCTGGTTGATTATTTACTATTAAAAATCTCAGAACTTCAGGAGGGGTCATATTCAAGAGCTCTTCTGCACTTAGAGCTGTACCTTTTGAACTATGCATTGCACCCATTCCCTTCAACATGATAAATTCATAAACAGAATATTTTGGAGCAGGATATTCATATATTTCTTCTACAATAGCTTTACCAGTATCTCTTGCTCCTCCTACAGTTCCTAAATCTTTTCCAAAAGGCTCAAACGTTACACTAAGCATTTTCCAACGTGCTGGCCAATCAACACGCCATGGAAGTTTTCCAACTCCTCCTTTTTTTATATCAACTTCTCCGGAGTAACCACAATCACACTTGTATTCAATTATTGGATATTCATATAAGGTTGGTTTTGTATTTGTAATTCTACCACATTTATCACATTTAACGTTAAAAGGAATCCATTCTTTTGGAAGTTCCCTTTTTGATATTTTTTGAATAATGTCTTTTATTTTATCTGAATTTTCTAATGCTATCTGTATTGCATCATTGTATTCTCCACTTTTATACATCTCATTTGCTCTGTAAATTTTTGGATTTACACCAATTTCTTTTAAAGCATTTAAAAAAGAAATCAAGTAATGATCTGCATAGCTTATATGATCTCCACAAGGACATGGTATTTCTGATATAGGCATGCCAACATACTTTTCATAAGTTTTTGGTAAATATGGATATACTTTTCTTAGATGATCAAAATCATCTGCAATATAAATTAGTTCTGCATCTCCACCTTTGGATAGAAGGCATCTATAAACTGCATCTGTTGTTAGAATCTCACGCATATTGCCAATATGGATAGGGCCCGAAGGAGTTATGCCTGTAGCAAGAATATGCTTTTTATCTTCTTTTAGTAATTCATCAGCTAAAACATCTGCCCAATGCATTTATAACTCCTTTAAAAAAGCAGTTTATATTATTCTTGCTCTTATTAATGCACGAAGCGGTACGCCATCAATACTATTTTGAGCTCTTTTATTTATAACAGCTATACATAAAACAGGTTTTCCTTTCTCTGCAGTTGTTGCTTTTATTGCACTTTTAAATGTGACTCCAGTTCCAACTACATCATCTATCAAAATTGCTTTTTTATTTTTTACATTAGCATAATTTGAAGAAAAGGCACCAGCTTTTTGATGATGAGGTCGGAAAATGGCCATTTCTAAACCTAATTTATCAGCAATAAATGTAGCAAAAGGTATTCCATTTACAGCAATACCAACAACTGTATCCGCATCTTCACATTCTTCAAGAATAATATCACACATAGCATCTGCTATAAATCCTAATCTGGAAGGATATACTCCAAGAGAACGCCATCCGATTTTAACATCACCAGTTGGTTTTTTCTCTTTTCCTTTCCCTAATAACCATACAGCTGTTTCTTTTGAAACATTAAGCTCTTCAGCTATTTCATGTTCTGTTAGCCCGCTCTCTTTGTATTTAAATGCTTTTTTAATGAGCGCCTCTACTTCCTTCATATAATTACACCCTCAGAAACTACGTATATAAATTCAATATTTAGATTTTTGCTAAAAATATAAGGATATTTAAAAGATAACAGTAAAGCTAAAATATTACAATGATATGTAGTAATATAAAAAATGTGAGTAAGTGAGATAATATGGCTAAACAGAAAAAAACTGAAGGATTTCATTCTGCAGCTGGACTTATTAGATACTTTGATGCTGAAGAAAAGACCTCACTTAGAATTCCACCTTGGTTTGTAATTGGACTATGTGTAGGTACTATACTTGTGGTAACAGCAATTAATATAATATATAAAATTTAAAAATCTCAAAATCAAGTTTTTATTAGTTTCTTTTTAGTAAGCTGTTTTGCTAGTTTAAGAGCTTCATCAATTTTATTCTTATTTGGCCCACCACATTGAGTCATTTTTGGATTGCCACCACCACTTCCACCAAGAATTTTACCTATTTCAGGAGCAATTTCTCTAAGATCAATCTCAACATTATCCGATGCAATAGATACAAGTTTTTTTCCATCAAAAATATGAACAACATAATTGTCTTCTTTAGTAATTGCACCAGCAAGTGTTGTTCCTTCCATTGAAGAAATTCCAGTAATTATTTTAATCTTTGTTCCAGGGATGATTTCAGCTTGACTGATTAATGTTTCAATTTCATCTGAAGAAATCTTCTTTTTATCTTTTCGTGTTTTTTTCCACTCATTGAAGAGATCTTCGCTTGCTTCCTTTAAATCTCTAACTTTCTCTTTCTCTTTTATTTTAGTTTCATTTAAAAATCGTTTTATTGTTTTTTCTATCTGGGGAATTGGTACTGTAAAAACCTTTGAAGTTTCCTCTAATTGTTTGGAAATATTCTTATCTTCTAAAATTTCGTAATAATTACCCAGTTTAAATATGATTTTTTCGTAAAGCTGCATTTCTTCTTGTATATGGGCATCGGCCATTTTTCCAGCTGCAAAAATTATCCTGTTTACCCCATCCTGGATTCTCTCTGTTTTTATTATTCTAATTTTTTCTACTTCATTTGTATTATTAAGGTGAGTTCCTCCACATGCTTCGACATCAATACCCGGTATGTTTAATACGAGAATAGAATCACCATGAGGAACGCCTCCTTGATAAAGACGAAATCCAAATGTTTTTTCAGCACTATTTCTGTCCATTACTTTTTTTTCAACTGGAACTGATTGATTTATGAATTTATTTATTAATATCTCGATTTGTTTTTTTTCAGATTCAGATATCGATTTATAATGAGAGAAATCAAAACGTGCATTATTAATTTCAAGTTGGGAACCAGCTTGCCAAATATGTTCACCTAATATTTTTCTTAATGCTCCATTTACCAGATGGGTCCCAGTATGATGTTTCATTAAGGTGTAACGATGGTCCCAATCAATTTCCCCATGTACTTTTTCTCCAACATCTAAATTTCCATCAATAGTATGTATTATTGCATTTCCAATTTTTTCAACGGATTTAACAAGGATCTTTCCACTTTTGTTTGAAAGATATCCAATATCTCCTAGTTGTCCACCACCGTCTGGATAAAAAGCAGTTTTATCAAGTATAACCTTTGGTCCACTTTTCCACAAAACCTTTGCATCAAACTCTTTTGTATAATGATTTTTACGATAAAGCAGCTCAGTTTTAGGAAGATCTGTATGCTTTTCCCTGGCTTCTTCCTTTTTTTCATGTGAATGTAATTCTGCAACCATTGATTCAAAATTATTTGGTATTTTTACATCGATTCCTTGCTTTTTAGCAATATTTTTTACAATATCCGGCTGCATTCCATGTGTGTCATATAAGGTTATAAGTTCACTTTCATCGATATTTTTTTTCTCCTTTAAAATTCTTTTTACAAGTCCCTCCCCTTTAGAAAGTGTTTCTGAATATCTTTTAGATTCAATATTTAAGATTTCACCAATCTGTTTCTTACTCTCTAATAATGATGGAAAATCTTTTCCAAGAAAATCAACTTGCATTTCTACAAGATCTTTTAAAGAAGCTTTTAATCCAATATTTTCAAGTAAACGTAAAGATCTTCTGATAATAAGTCTGGCAAGATATCCTGCTTTAACATTGGATGGAACAATTCCATCACCTAGCATAAATGCTAGGCATTTTGTATGATCAGCAAGCGAATAAATACTAGCATTATCAGTTTTTTTTTCTCCATTTTCTTTTAGGAATCTTACCATTTCTGGAAAAACAGTTTCATAGATGGTTTTAGTCCCCCATGTGCACCAAGCAATCCTTTCTAATCCATAACCAGTATCTACAATGTTTAAGGGATTTTGAGAATATTTTTTATCTTTTATTTCAAATTCTCCATTCTCGTCTTCCTTGAGGTTCATAAAAACAAGTGTGGCTAATTCCAAACCACCTGCAATTACCTCAAGACATGGACCTGCATTACCTCCTCCATCCCAGAGTTGCTCTTTGTAATTAATTGCTATTTTTGGAATCCCAATAATTTCTACAAAAAATTCATCACATAGTCTGACGGTTTCTTCTTTAAAATAAATTTCATCTATGTTTTTATTAAATGCGTGATGCCCCATCATCTCAAATATGGTTAGATGACGTCCACTTACACCAACTTCTTCTAAATCATTGAGTCTTATGCACGGTTGTGAAATTACTAGTGGATTTGCTGGTGGGGGTACTTCTCCAGATGTAACATGAGGCTGAAAATCGGCTATTGATGCAATTGTTAGATAAATATCAGATCGCCATCTTGCGATAACAGGACAACGTTCTCCTGTTTCAGGGTAGTTAAGTCTTGAATGTCCATTTTTTTCAAAAAAGGATAAAAAACTTTCACGTACCTCTAATAAAGAAAAAGGTTTTTTTCCAAATGGTTTACCTATGAAACTAAATTTAGCACAAGGTTTATCGCCGCAAATCTTAGCATTTTTATCTAAGGTCCAAAAATATGCTCCACATTTTGAGCATTTTTTTCTAAAATAATTATTTGAATCAAAAAAGTTTAAATCGCATTCTTTTTTAAGAAATGATTCCATATTTTATCACGGATGCAAACGGGAATATAACGAAAGTTTATAAATGGTATCTTAATCAAAAACTGCGATATGTTTACTTTAGTTACTCTAACAGATATTGGTTTATGGATATTCTATATAATAATACCAATTTTAGTTTTTTATTTTGTATATTTGATTTTTACAAAGGCTTTTAGATATATGGGTTTTACAACTGTAGAAGCAATAATCATTGTTTTTATTTCATTTCTTTTTGGATTTGAAATTATTATTTTTGGTATTAATATTTCCAATATTTACCTTTTCTCATATGAAAATTGGATAGTTGCGATTAATATGGGTGGAGCAATAATCCCTATCATACTGAGCATCTATTTAATAATAAAGAAAAAGATACCTTTAAAGAAAATTTTAATTGGAATTAGTATTGTAACAATAATTTCCTATTTTGTAACACATCCAGTTCCTGATAAGGGTATAGTTGCATATTTTCCATATTGGTTGCTTCCAGGTTTTTTTGCCAGTTTAACTTCAATATTTTTATCATGGAAGAATTTCATTAAAGCTGCACCTCTTGCATATATATCAGGGACTATCGGTGTTTTGATTGGTGCTGATTTTTTACATCTTTGGGAGTTGCTTAATTTCCAAATAAATACCTCAAGATCTGCGGTTTTAGGTGGCGCAGTTGTTTTCGATATGATATTTATAACAGGAATACTTGCGGTTATTTTAGATGGCTTGATAATGTTTCGAAAGCGTGAAAAAGCAGGCATATCTTAATTTTTTGTAAAAAAATCCTCAAAATGCTTAAAAACCTCCTATTATTTTACCTTATATACTAGGCTGCTTTCAATCGAGGTTGTAAATGACTGAATCTATCGAGGATTTGATAAAAGAAAAAGATGAATTTCAGATAAATGCAAATGAGTTAAAAGAAAAACGAAATCAGCTACATCTTAAATCAAAAAAACTTGCAGATGAGCGTGATTCGCTGAATTCTTCCATTCGAGAGATGAGAAATAAAATAACAGAACATAAACAGCGAAGAGATGAGCTTAATGAAAGGGTAAAACATGCGAAAGATCATAGAAACAAACTAAACAAAAGCTATAGTGAGATTAAAAAAAGGATTGAGATGCTAGAGAGAGAAAGATCTTTAGCTTCAGGTACTAATTTAAATGAGCTGAGGAAACAGCTTAGAACTTTAGAAAATGAACAAATGACACAACCGATGTCTTCTCATAAGGAGAAAAAAATAATTGTAGTTATATCTGAGATTCATACTAAAATTATGGAGCAAGAAGACCGTTTAAATAAAGATCCAAAGCTCAAAAAAGCAGTAGACGAAGAAAAAATAATTAAACAGAAAGCAGAAAAACAACATGATCAAGTAGAGAAATTAGCAACAAGAGCTCAGGAAGAGCATGAAAACATGATTAAGATTATTCAACAGCTTGATAATCTAATAAAAAGGGTAAATGTAACCCAAGAATCAATTGTTATGACAAAAATCGAAGCTGATAATGTTCATAAAGGTTTTATTGAATGTGTTGATAAAATTCATGATTTTGAACGACAAATTTCAGCAGGTCATGAACTCAAACGTAAAACAAAAAAAGCTGCTGAAGTTACAATTGCTCAGAAGGAGGCAAATGATATCTTTGAAAGATTCAAACGTGGTGAGAAGCTTAGTACTGAAGATTTAATGGCCTTACAAAAAGCTGGTTTAATTTAAATTATTTATTCTATTTGGAGGGATTAAATTACATGCAATGTGAGCTTTGTGGTATAGAATGTGATTGTAAACCTGCCAATATTGATGGTGTAAAAATGATGCTTTGTCCAAAATGTATGCGGCATGGACAACCAATTGATACACCTGATACAACACCAATAGGTGTTAAAAAACCTATGTTAGACAGAATAAAGAGACCTAAAGTAAAAGATGTTTACCGAAATATGGAGACAGAACTTAGATCTGATTGGAATGAATTGATAAAAAACGCTCGAGAAAAAAAAGGTCTAAGTCGAGAAGAACTTGGATTTAAGATTGGTGAGAGGACTGTTACGATTTCAAAAATTGAGAATGGAGATTTAAGGCCTTCAGATAAAATGATTGGTAAACTGGAAAAGGAATTGGAAATTACCCTCGTTGAAAAAGTTGGAGGTATTTCTTCAATGCCTAGCAGTTCTCATTCTCGAGGTTTAACTATTGGTGATTTCATTAAAAAAGAAGACGAGTAGATATGGTTAAGCTTGACTTTTCCGGAGCAATTAATGCATTAAAAAACGGGAAGATAATTGTTTATCCTACTGATACTTTATATGGTCTTGGGGCAGATATTTATAATGATAATGCTGTGAGAAAGGTTTTTCAAATAAAAAAACGCTCATTTGACAATCCGCTCTCAGTTGCGATTTCAAATATTGATGAATTGGAAAAGATTGCTTTTCTTAATGAAACTTCTCGTCATCTTGCAGAAACCTTTTTGCCGGGTAGATTAACACTTGTGCTGGAGAAGAGAAGCATCATACCTGATATTGTTACATCAGGATTAGAAAAAGTTGCTGTTAGAATTCCTGATAATAAAGTTGCTTTAGAATTGTTATCAGAATTTGGACCTCTTACAGCAACAAGTGCAAATATTCATGGTAAGAAAACCCCAGTTATTATAAAAGAAATTCTTATGCAATTTAAAGAAGAAGATATTAGTGATTATCTTGATATTGGAAAGCTTAATGGTAAACCTTCAACAATTGTAGATGCTACTGAAAAACATATTAAGTTGGTCAGATTAGGTGCCATATCTGAAAAAGAAATCTTGGATGCGATTTAACATGGAGAATGATGTTTATGATAATTACATTTTTGCAGGTAAGATTGCAGCAAAAGCTAGAGAATATGGCATTGGTTTATTAAAACCAGGATTTAAATATTTGGAAATTGCTGAAAAAGTTGAATCAAAAATTATAGAAGGTGGAGCTGGACTTGCCTTTCCAGTTAATATTTCAATAAATGAGATTGCAGCTCATTTTAGCCCAAGACATGATGATGCGACATTGACCTTAAAAAAAGGAGATGTGGTAAAATTAGATCTTGGAGCACATTTTGAAGGATATATTGCAGATACTGCAATAACTGTTGAGATTGGGTCTAATGAATATGAAAATATGATTAAAGCATCAACTGAAGCATTGGAAAATGTTATTAATTTTATAAAACCTCAAATTAAACTATTTGATATTGGAAAATGTGTTGAGGATACTATTAAATCCTACGGTTTCAAACCAATTATTAATCTTACAGGACATAGTATGAAAAGATATGTACTTCATGCAGGAATGACTATCCCAAATGTTGCAGATCGATCTTATAAAAATAAATTAAAAATCGGTGATGTTTTAGCAATTGAACCTTTCGCAACAAATGGTGCAGGGCAAGTTATAACTGGAGAGGGGAGCAATATTTACCTATGTAAGAATACTTTTAAACCAAGACTTATCAGAGATAATCGAGCAAAAATTATGTTTAGCAAGGCAAAGAATATTTTTAATACACTTCCCTTTGCTCAAAGATGGTTTGAAAAGCAATTTTCTAATAGTGATATTTTATTAAGAAAACTCTCCTTTCTAGGAATGATAAAGCACTATCCACAACTAATCGATGCGAATAAAGGAATTGTAACTCAGAAAGAGCATACGGTTATAATAACAGAAGAAGGATGTGAGGTAATCACATGAAAAATAATACCAATAAAATAACAGAATCAAAAATTATCAAATTAGAAGAACTAAATTGGAAACAAATCGACAAACTTGATAGAAATAAAACAATTTTCTTTTTACCAATTAGCCCGTTAGAGGAGCATGGACCTCATTTACCTGTTGGAACAGATTTACTGACTATAAAAGACGTTGTTAATGAGGCAGTAAAAATCTTAAATAAAAAAAATCCTGAACTAGCATATGTTGTAATACCTCCAATACCACTTGGCTATTGTAAATTTAATACAGAATTTCCAGGTAGTATATCTGTTAGTGGAAAAGTTGTAAGAGATGTTGTTTATAGTGTTGGATCATCACTGGGAAATCATAAATTTAAATATCTGATTATTTGCACATTTCATTTAGCTGTAGCCCATCTTAGGGGTATATATTCTGCTATGAAGAAACTAGAATCTGAATTTGGATTTAGAACTTGTGAACCATGGGGACCTATCTATTACAAAAAAGATATTGAAAAAAGGGAACCAAAATTAGGTTTTGATACAACAAAAGAAGTTCATGGAGGTTTTAGAGAAACTTCACTTATGAAATACCAATATCCTTACCTTGTAGATGAATCTTATAAAAAATTGCAAAGTATATATAGAGATGTTTTCTCACCTAGAGTTTTAGGAAAGAATTTTAAAGAAATTGGTTTAAAAGATGGTTACATTGGTAGTCCTGCAAGAGCAGATGCTGATTATGGAAGATGGTTTTTTAATGAGTTAGTAAATGTTTTTGTCGATTCAACAATCAAACTTTATGAGGGAAAAAAACTTCCAGAGTTACCGAACCATGTTAAAATTGCAATGAAAGCACTTTTTTGGCAATAAATTTTATTAAACCTCTGTTACAGGTTTTCCATGTTCTTTTGATGAAAAACCGGTCATCTCTTTTTTAAGAATCTGTTCAAGTTTCTTTTTTTCTTTAAATTCAATTTTTTTAGTCAAATTTATTGCATTATTGTAAACTCTTTTTGCCTCTAGCTTCCTGTTATTTATAGATAATGCTCTCGCCAAATTCCAATAATATAGTAGGTGATTTCTATCAATTTTAATTGCTTCTTTTAATTCATTAATTGCTTTTTTATAATTACCAATTATAAACTCTTTAATTCCTTTATAAAAAAAAACTGAAGCTTCTCGTTCTAATAAATCATATGAGAAAAATACTGTTTTATCGGTATTGCACTCATTAGAAAGTTTCAATAGAGATGCTTTAACATTTGATTTTTCTTTATCGTTTAATAATAATTTCTTTATGCTTTGTTTTCCAACATTACAAACTGTTAGATATGTTTTATTTTGAGTCCCTGCATTATCAGAGGATTCTTTTATTAGATGAAATAAAATAGATGGGAAATCTATTTTATCAAGAAAATTTAAAGTTTCAATATGTGAAATCAATTTGTTTTTTAATATTATTTTATGATTTATGCACTCTTTTAAAAACAGTTTTGTCATTTTTACATTTTGAACTGATCCCTCTATTACAATTTCGTCTATTAATCCAAATTTTTTATTTTTGTAAAACTTTTTGATCATTTCTAAAAATAAATCAATTAATTTTTCTTGTTCTAGAACTATATAAAAACTATTTTTGTCGACTATTTTTTCATTTATTAATTTTTTTCTAAAAGTAGAAACAACCTGAAATGGTTGATTCTCTCTGGTTTTTTTACAAATAATTTTTTGTGTAGGATGATTTTTTTCTTTTTCATAAAACGACTTTTTAATATCCTCAAATCCAGTTTTATAAAGCAACATTTCTAAGAGATCAGTTGGAAAACAAAGTGAATGCAACATACCTTTTGATTCCACCCCGTAGATCCAGGTTAAAAGATTTTTACGAGTTTCAAGATCGCCTTCTATGAATTCTTTGAATGATTTTTCTAAATCTGGGGTTTCTAATAGTAGTTCTCCGCCAGGTTTTAACACTCTGAACCATTCAGCTAAAATATAGATGCTTTTTATTAGACCAAAATGTTCAATGACTTGATAGGCTTCGATTCTATCAATCGTATTAGCAGTGAATTTTAAGTCATTAGCAGACATGATTTTATCTGCCACTGTTGAATCATAGGCATCGATATTGATGAATCCTTCTTTGTAAGTCTTACCACAGCCAATGTTTAGTTTCATATATAAACAAATTCTCCTAATCAATTTCGACAAAATTTTGTATATTTTTCTCAATTCGATAATAACAATTTGGGTCGTTATGAGGAATTCCTGTTATACTACTCGATCTAGTTAAACATCCACCTTTGCATTTTTTTCCATATTTGCATTGTTGACAATTTTCTCCCAGATTTTCAACTTTAAATTTCCGATTAAAGGCAAAGGCATTTGGATCATTCCAGATTTCTTTGATATTCCTTTTATGAATATTTCCCTCAATAAATTCATCAGACATCGCAAGACATCCTTTGACGTTTCCATTGCTTTGAATTCCTAGAACTGTTTTTCCAGCGTAACAACCTTCCCATTCTGGATAATTACTTAAATTTGGAATAACTCGCGAAAAGAATCCAAAATTATGTACACCGACAATCGGAATTTCTTTTGTTTTATATTTTTTTTGCATAGAATACACAAAGAGACCTAGAGTATAATACTCTTCATCTGATAATAAAAGCTTTTTTGGAAATCTACCTATTGGTGTTGCTTCCTGGATTTGCCATCCTATTTGTTCCTCTATAATAAAATTTTTAATTTTTGGCAATTCTCTAAAATTTATCTTATGAACTGTTGTAATAATTCCTATTGGTAGATTTGCCTCTTTTGCTGCACGAATAAATTTTGTTACTTTACTGTAGGCACCTTCAACATTTCTTATTTTATCCTGCATTTCTGCTGAAGCACCATCCAGACCAACCATAAGACATTCTGGTTCTATCTTTTTTAATTGAGGGATAATTTTTTTCGGATCAAAATACCCATTTGTAATTATTGATAAGGTAATTCCTAAATCTTTAATTTCTCTAGAAATAACTGGCCAATCCTTACGTAAAAATATCTCGCCACCCATTAATGCGATTCCTTTAAATCCTAAATCTGAGAGCTCATGGCAGAGCTGAAGAGCTTCCTTTGTAGTTAATTCATCTGTCCTTTTTAATCCTGCAGAAGAACCACAATGAAGACACTTTAAATTACATCTGAGCGTAAGCTCCCAAACAGTGATATCAGGATTTTTATAGATTCCTTTACTTATCATAATATCATTCATTTTTTTGTAATATTTCAGGTTCAATTTTATAGAAACAGTAGGGATGATTATGAAATCTACTAGTAAATCCAACAGACATGCCTGAACATCCACCTTTACATGTTTCACCAAATTTACAACCTTTACAATTTTCTCCTAAATAATCAACTTTAAATTTTCTTGTATATGCAAATGAATTTGGAGAATTCCAAATATCTATGATACTTTTTTCTCTAATATTCCCTTCAATTTTAGATTCTGGTATTGCAAGGCATCCAATGACATCGCCATTGCTTTTGATGCTCAGTACAGATATGCCCGCTTGACAACCAGCCCATCCTGGATAAAGACCTAACCATGGAAGGTGTCGTGAATGGTATCCAAAACAATGTGCACCAACAACTGGCATTTCTTTTGGCGTATATTTTTTCTTAAGTGATGCAATAAATATAGCAGCAGAATAGTATTCTTCTTTTGATAAAGCATATTTATGTAAAAATCTACCTTCAGGTGTCGCAATCTGAATTTGCCATGCTATTTGTTTATTTAATAGGAAATCTCGCAGCTCTGGTAATTCCTTAAAGTTCAATTTATTAACAGTGGTTATCACTGTTGTTGGTAGATCTGCTTCTTTTGATAAAGAAATATACTCCATAACCTTGTCAAATGATCCATTAACTCCCCTAATATGATCATGTGTTTCTGGAGTTGAACCGTCTAAACTAGTTGAAACACTGTGTGGTTCAAGTTTTACTAGTTTTGAAATTATGTCTTTATTGATGTTATAACCATTTGAGATAAAAAGTAACTTCATTTTCAAATCTCTGACCTGCTTTGCGATGATATACCAATCTTTTCTTAGGAATGGTTCTCCGCCCATAAGACAGATTTCTTGTGCGTCTAAATCCTTGAGATCTTTACATAATTGTATAGCTTCATCTGTTGATAGTTCATTAGGGCGGGCTCTACCTGCTGAAGAACCACAGTGAATGCACTTTAAATTACAACGAAGTGTTGTTTCCCAAACAACCTGACCAAGTTTATATATCTGCTCCGAAGGCATATAATCACTTATAAATCAGCAAATGATAAGTATCAAAAACTATTTAAAAGAAGATGATGAAATTTTCAAATAATCTTAGAAATTTTTTAATTAAAAATCTTTGATACTAATTGATCCATAAAAACAACTTGTATACATAGGTGGACGTGGACCTGTTTCTGATTTAGGCTGTTTTATTACATTGGTATAACTGTTAAGCACGTTTTTAATTTCAGTCTGGCTTAAACCTAGCTTTTTTCCAACTTGATAGTATGTCTTACAACTACTCATTTTTATTACCAATTTTTCAGAGATTAATTCAAAGATTATAAAAGTTATGTAATATTAGTAACAAAAACACGGTAGAATGTGTCATATAAATACTTTCTGTTACAAGAGTAATTGACACATAACCTTTTGTTATTATAATATCATCTCAAAGAATTTTGATATTGTTAATTTGTGATTTATTTAAAGATCCTTGATACTAACTGTTCCATAACGATTTCCTGGATACCATGGTGGTCCTGATGAGAAATAAACTTGTTCCAGGCTTGAATTTTCTATAATGTTTTCTATATCAATATTACTTAAACCTAGTTTGTTTCCAAGTTTATAAATTTTAATTTCCGTATGATTTTTCATTTTTATCAGTCCTAATATTATTCACTAGATTAATGTATCTATGAATAATTAAACCATATACCTCAATGTGTAATAATTTATAAATATTCTGCTCTAAATGGAGCATTATTACCATTAAGATATTATATTCTAAACGAAATTTTTAAAATATGAGTTTAATGATTTATTTAGAAATCTTTGATGCTTATTGTTCCATAATAAGTTGAAGTATACATTACAGGACCCGCTGTTAAACAGCCTTGTTCGTTTGATGATGCTCTGTTTGCTAAAATACTTTCTACTTCTTCTCTATTTATTCCCAGGGTGCTTGTCAGCTCGTTGAGCTTTCCCCAATTTATATTGATATATTGTAGCATGGTATCACGAAACATGAATACAATTAGTGTTTAAATACTTTTTGGAAAAATATTCTTTTAAATAAGATATTTTTTCTCGATAAATTTTGTTCTATCAATTCTAGATATAAAATATTCATCTTTTACATCAAAATGTTTAACTTCGCTTATCGTTAATTGAATATTAGAACCACTTTTTTCTAAAAATTTCCTTTTCAAAACACCAAAGATTATTTCTGGAGATGCACCAACGTTCCTTAATTCTTTATAAAAAAGTACCTTAATTTCTAAACTGTTAATCTTATTTTGAATTATCTGAATACGTTGAATTTTATTTGCTTTTGTTTCGTGAATTGTTTCACCTAAAACATTATCAATGAAGGAGGGCAACGCCATTACCCCATTCGATAGAAGAATAGAATGACTCTTCCGTCCATGTATCTTCTTTATTAGAGTTCCAGTTAAACCACAAGAACAATTATTTTTAAGAGGTGTGACAACATCGTCAATACCCGTGTACCTAATGATTGGAGTTCCTTTACCATAAAGTTTAGTAATTACCAAAGTGCCAGGTTTTCCTTGTGAAACATGTTTTCCATTTGTTAAAAATTCTGTATAAATCATATCAGAATGCACATGATAATTTCCTTTTTTACATTCAAAAGCAATAGGTCCAGATTCTGTTGCCGCATAAAAATCATATATTTTAGTACTAAATTTTTCTTCAATATATTTTCTCAAATATTCGTCTAAATAGGCACCAGATGATAAAATACATCTTGGAGCTATATTCTTACCAAAACCCTTATCTTTAAGCATAGCCAACCGAATAAGTGCAAATGGATATCCTCCAATGAACTCTGGTTGAAATTGGTCAATTTTTTTAATAACTTTTTCAGATATACTAAACAAATCAAAGATCTGTATATTTTTTTCAGAAAAAAATGGTTTGATTGCAGAAAAGGTACTATTGATAAAATATTCATTTTCAAAACTTCTATCAGATAAATCAATCAGTAAGGACATCTTAGTTTTTCTCCAATCAACGTCATATTCGTTTAATGCTCTAACAAATCCTAACATACCCTTAAAAACGGTGTAAAAATCAAAATATACTGGTAATGAGTCCCTTGTTGTACCACCCGTTCTTGAGACGATTCCTTTTTTTTTATTAAAATTAGGTGAAACGATACCATCTGGTGAATATTTCCTTATATCATCTTTTGTAATAAAAGGTAATTTTTCTATATCGTCAATTCCATGAATATCTCGAGGATGAACACCAGCCGCATTATATTTATCTCTGTACAAAGGAACTTTGTAAGCATGGATAACCATTTTTCTTAATAAGATATTTTGAAATGCTTTTAGCTCTTCGGTTGTCTTTTTTCTTAATCTATCTGGGTCCACCAAATAGCTTTTAAGGATTCGAGATAAAAGAACTGGTTTGAAAAAGAGATTCATTAAATCACATTCTTTCGAATAAGGCACTAATTATAAGGGGCAATAAAACAGTAGCATCACCATCTATTGTCACATTATTTGCCTTTTCTTTGATTTTCCCCCATGAAATAGCCTCACGGGTTTTGGCTCCACTAAGACTTCCATCATATTCTACAGCTGTAGTGATGTAAACAGCGTGATCTAACCCACCCTTAAACTGGTTCCACCAGATTGTATGATGCTTGGAGATACCTCCACCTATTATTAAGGCACCACTCTTTTTAAAACCAAATACCAAATCCGAAAGTTCTTGTTCATCTTTTAATAAATCAAATGTAAAATCTTTATGTTCTTGGTAATACATCCAAATTTGAGACCCAAACGCTCCATCTGTGATACCTGGTACAAATATAGGTATCTTGTTTTTCCAACCCCAATAAATTATTGAATCTTCATGATTCTCTTCATTTTTTATTTCTTTTCCAAATTCCCAGACAAGATCTTTTGTTGACCATTTTTTCTTTGATTTGTAAAGTTCATTAAGAATAGGTTGCATTTTTTTTTCAAGAATTTTACCGTAGCATTCATTTGGAATGAAAATGTTACCCAATCTATTTATTCCTCTTTTATGGAGTTCCTTGTCATCAGCAAAAAAAGAACCATGATAATAATTTTCCCAAGTTCTAGCTAAATCGTGATCTAGTGTTCCAGCTGTAGTAATAACTACATCAAAAATTTTTCTTTTTAGTAATTCTTTTATTACTCCTCTTGTCCCAGTTGCACAAATGCATGCAGGAAATGAAAGAAATTTTAAACAATTCTTCTCCTTGATCATGTTTTCAAGGATATCTACTCCCACAGCTACTTTTTTTGCTGTAAATCCACCTGAATTAAATAGTTTTTTAATTAACTCATTTGTACTTATTCCTTTTTTAAGCTGAATATCTTTAACTGGTATATTACCCATAATTTTTAACCTCTAATATATCGATAATGCTCCATATCCTACACATGAGGTTCCTGGATGCACCTCATAGGATGTCCCATATTTTAGCAATTCTGCCTTTTTTGCACCAAGAATTTTTGTAGCAGTAAGCATTGCTGCAACTGGTCCATATCCACACATTGTAATACTGTTTTTTTGAACAGTATCAATTAAACCTTCTGGGTCCATTTTAAGAATTTGATCTATTGCAAGTTTGTCTTGTTTCTTAGCGTATTCGTCAACTCTTATGCCCTCAGGGGGCATACTCATATAGTTAAAACCTGCATGTGAAAAATCAGTACTAGCAATTATTACAACATTTTCATCTGATTTTATAATTGCATCTGCAATGATTTTTCCAACTTTAGCAGATGTTTCAGAGTCCTGCATTGCCATACAAATTGGTACAAAACCAAATTCTTGCTTACCAGCTGAAAATTGTAAAAATGGTAATTGTACTTCTATACTATGCTCATACATATGAGCATTATCATCTTTGGTTATGGGTCCAATATTTAACTCTTTTGCCAGTTTTTCATTTATTGGAACTTTACCAAGAGGTGTAAGCCAAGATCCTTCAGTCATTAATGATACTCCAGATCCTATTCCTGTATGATTTGGACCAATAATTAAAAAAGTCTTTGCAAAACCTTTACTTGTAAGATAGTTATAGGAATGAGCAGCAATAGCACCAGAATATATGTAACCTGCATGTGGCACAACTATTCCAACATTTTTTTTGTCTGCTTTAATTATTTTGGGTAGAGTTTTAGGCCCTCTTTCATCTAAGAAACATTCTTTTATTCTTTCATTTAAAGATGTTTCATTTCCTTCATAGAACTGACCTGCTACAGCAGGTCTCCTTATATTCTCCAAAATCTTACCTCACAATTGCTGTATTGATTATGTTATCATTAAACTTTATCCACAAAAAATATAAATAGAGTTGATGAATTCCCGATTGCAGATTAGGGCGGGAATCAATGGAGACGGTTTGCCATATTGAAATAATTAAGGACGGGCGAGATTTTGTTGCAAGAGCGCACATGGCAAATGGTTCTATTAAAGAATATAGACATCCAGTATTTGAAGATGTTTTAACTGAGATGGTAATAGATCTTCAAGAAGAGCTTGCAGAATAAAACAACTATTTTTCTTGTTTTATTTTATTATCTATTTGTTGTGTTTCAGATTCCTGTATTTTTTTCATTTCATAATGACATATTAATGATACACCAACCGTTGTAATAATAGCTGTTCCTAGAATTACAACGAACGCCACATCCTTAAAAAATCCTTCATTACCTGGAATATATCTTTTTACAAACTCATCTCCAAATTTTATTGCAAGAATAGCTGCTGCAAGACCCCGCGGCATCATAACAAACATTATTTGTTTATCATCTCTTTCAAATTTACCTTTATACGTTGAAATATAAATAATAATATATCTAACTCCAAGAAGCGCTAACAAAATGATAATTCCAAATAATATAAAATAAATGTTTTGAAAAGAAACAATCATTCCTAGATAAACAAAAAAGAATGTTCTGATAACAAAAGAAGTCAATGAATGAAATTGTTTGGTCTCAGCATCCATTTCAAATCCTTTACCCTCATAATTAACCATTTTCAATATTTTTTTTCCATTCCCAAGTACAAGACCAAACATTAGACAAGATATTGCGCCAGCTCCTTCACCGCCTTCACCAATACCAACAATTAATGCAGTAAAAGAATAAACCAGAAATACAACTGCTAAGGTTAAAACATATGAAAACTGTTCCTTTCTTAATTTATTCATAATAAAAAGCCAAATAAAACCTAGTATAAATCCTAACACAATTCCAACAGAAAATGTCTTTACCAAATTTCCAATTCCAAGACCAATATTAATTTCTCCAACAACAAATATCATATAATAGATGGCAAAAATGACAACGATACATAAGGGATCTGTTAAAATACTTTCAATTGATAAAACCATCTTTGTTTTCTCATTTAGATTCTTAAGTTTATAAACTAGAGGTATAACAATAGGGCTACTAGTTCCACCAATTATTGCGCCTAATACCGCTCCAACTACAAAACTATCACCTTGAATATTTATTATTCCTGCAGCATCAAGACCTGCGACAATTAATATTGTTGCAAAAAAACTTAGAAAAAAACCAGAAGCTGTTAATAATAGTCCTCTAGGGGCACCTTTAAAAAGTTGATATATATCAGTATTTATTCCACCATCAAACAGTATAATAACAATAGCAATAGCTCCGAAAAAACTGGAAATTGTCATAAGTAGTTCAGGGTATGCAACTTGAAAAGTTTCGACTTTGAAAAACGCTCCAACGACCAGTCCAAAAAGTAAAAGCCATACTATGCTTGGAATCTGAGTTCTATTAAAAATATAATTTCCAATAAAACCTAGGACCATTATTACTCCTAGAATTATTAAAGCAGATATCACATCCATATGAATCGGAAAATCCTAAAACTTTGATTTAAACCTTCGCTTTTATTTTAAAAATATCTTCCACCAATAACAATCACAATAATTAAAGCAGCAAGCATACCATACATAAAATAAACCATTAATTTTCTTCTTCTAAGCATAGTTTGATATCTTTGTCTACAATCCTCTGAACATAGTGTCTCATTAATAGGTATAGATTTGCCACACATATGGCAATGGGCATGTTGAGGGATATTTCCAACCATAATAATCAACCCCTACAATATATATCTAATATGAAATACTTTCTCTAAATTTTTTTTATAACAACCTTTTCATCAACAATGTCAATATATGCAAGAATATCAATCTTTATTTTGAATTTTTCAATTATTTTTTTTGTTGCATTTCCTTTATCAACTACTATAAAAATGCCCTTAATCATTACTCCTAGATTTTTAAGCGTTGAAATTATTGCTGATAGAGTACCACCAGTACTTAAGACATCATCAACAATAATAATTCTATCACCCTTTTCTAATCCATTTATATATAGTTTAGATTTAGAATAACCTGTTGTTTGCTCTACGCTTATCTCATCAGATAATCCATATGATCTTTTTCTAATAATTACAAAAGGAACTTTCATTTTTAGTGATAAAGCTGACGCGATAGGAATTCCCATTGCTTCAATTGTTACAATTTTATCAAAAGAACCACATTTCTCAATACGCTTTTTCATTTCTTCTACAACTTCATTTAACAATTCTGGTTTTATTTCAGGTACTCCATCTGTTATTGGATGAACAACATATGAATAACCGCCCTTTTTTACAATTGGAGCATCAATCAATGATTGCTTTAATAATTCTAAACTCATAATTCTCCAACCTCCCGACATGCTTTTTCTAAATCTGGAATAAAATTATCAATTATATCTTTTGTAACCCGAGGCATTAAAACAATCCGGATAGCAGATAATCTTTCCATTTTATTTACTTTCCAGCCAAAATCAGTTAACTTTTTTACAACTTTTGATGGATTTTTTAGTTTAATTCCTAGTACATTCAATGTCGGTTTAATTACTAAATTTAGTCCGATATCACTTATTCTTTTCTCAGCATATTCTGTTGTAGTCATACACTCTTTAATTAGATCTTTGTAACCCTCTCTTCCTAAATATTTTGAGACAGCATATGCTGCTGCTACAGGCCCTCCAGATCTTGTTGCTAAAAGACCTGCTTGTTTATTACTACTTATATAGGGTGTTGTAACACTTATTTCATCCAACCATTTTTTGTTTCTTATGATAAGAGCTCCCAAAGGAATTGCTGAATATCCCATTTTATGAGCATCTATTGAGATACTACTCACACCTTTAAGTTGGAAGTCAAAATCAGTTATATTATTTTTTAGTTCTTTTAAAAATGGTATTACAAAACCTCCAAAGGCTGCATCTATGTGTAAAAATATGTTGTTATCAGTACAAATTTCACTCAATTCTGGAATTGGATCAATTGTTCCTAATTCTGTAGAGCCTGCTATTCCAATAATTGCAGCGGTATCTTTGGAAATCATTTTTTTTAGTTCAGAGGTGTTCATAAAATATTCCTTGTTTAATGGAATATAAACAAGTTTAGTATTCATAAGTGATCCAATTTTTTCAAATGAAAAATGAGCACTTTCAGGTACTATAATTTCACTTTTTCCAGTTAATTTTTTCGACATCCAGATTGCCGTGATATTACTTTCAGTTCCTCCACTACATATTAAACCCGCAGATGATTTAGGTGCATTTAACAAATCCATAATAAAGGATAATAATTTGGTTTCCATTTCTTTTGTTCCTGGAAAGAGTTCTGGGTCTCCAAGATTGGTTTCTAAGAATTTTATGTATGCTTCTTTTGCAATAGAATGTGGTTGAGTACACATCGAACCGAGTATTCTTCCACTTGAAAAAGTAAAATCTTTATTATAAAAATTTTGAAGTTCTTTTAATATTTTAATTCGTCTTTCTTCATTTAATTTTCCATTCATTTTGTATATAAAATAGTAGCAGATTGAAAAAAGATTTCGCTTTATTTACCATCACATTTTAATATAGGTAATTGTATTTTGATTACATGATGGAAAAAGATACTAAATCGGAAGAGGTTACATCCTTTTTGAAATTACCAGTTTATACTCGTGCAGGAACATTTATTGGCCATGTAAGAAATGTTTTTTTAGACATGGATGAAAAACGTGTTAGTAGCTTGCTTGTCACAAATACAAATCCTTCGATTGTTGAAGGTACAGTTGATGTTGCTGTCCCATATAGGTGGGTAAATGCTGTTGGTGATATTATAATCCTATCTCATTTTCCTGAGCGAGTAACTACTAAAAAGAAAGAGGAAAAAACTGAAGAAGAGGAAGATAAATCAGACATTGATGTTGTTGAATAAAAACTAAATAACAATTCACTTTGTCTTCTATTTATTCATATTTTTTAAAAATTGACTTTATATGCAGCATATTGACTGATATATTTCATACTTCTTAAAAAGTGACATTATCTGTAGCACAATATATTTATATAAAGAAAGTTATATATATAATTATAATATGGATTGTTATACATAGTTATAAGAGATGTACAACAATCTTTAAATACGGGAAAATGTAAATATATATTGAAAATATTAAAAAACTGGTGATTAAAAATGAGGAAAAACTTTAGAACAGTTAAAACCGGAATTATTTTTGGAATATTACTATTGAGTTTATTTATTGCTTTTATTCCTAGTGCATCAGCCGGTTTTGTTCCTGTTGATCCTTTAATTAATGTTACATATCCAATACAAGAAAGAAATATTATACCAAATAGTGGAGTACTTGACATACCTTTAAAAACAACATTCAAACTTACAGGTCCTTGGGCAGGTATTGTTGAAGGTCGTAGCTTATTAAGTAATACTGATGTACAAATAGAATTGAAAGTTGTTAGAACTCCGGAGTGGTGTACAGCAAGTATATCAAATCCTCTTGCTCAAATGGTTATAAATCAACAAGAACCTTATCAATCAACCTTAACAGTTACTGTTACCGAGAATGCTCCAGCATTTACACAAGGAATTGTAAGAATAAGTGCAACTTCAAAAATACAACGTGGAATATTTTTTAATATTGGTGAAGTAACTGTTGAATTTGATGTTTCTTTCATAATAGGTTATTGGTCTGTTGTTTCCTACGGACTTCCAGATGGTAATCTTATTGAAGTTGGACCACTTGATATCGCTGATTTTCAAATTGATATTGAAAATATTGGTAATGGACCAACTTATGTTGGAATAGAGATAGTAGATATACCTGAGGATGAATGGAGTGTAAGTATTGCCTCTAGTGTTCAATTATCTTCTACAGTTTATGGTGGAGAAGGTACTAAAGAAACCGTTCATTTAAAAATAAAACCACCGTTTGGATTTGGTTTTCATAATGAAATAAAAACTTTCAGAGTAAGGTTTACACCTTATTATTTAGGATTACCTGGTTTAGTAGGTCAAACAGAAACAATAACCTTTAATGTTCAAAATATTGGTATGTCTCCTGGTGCAGGTTTCGAGATTCCATTGATTGTTATTGTTGTGGTAATAATTTTGCTAATATATTACTTTTTTAGGCAAAGGAAAAAATAAATTTCCCTCTCTTTTTAATCTTTTTTGTTATAATAATTTTTAAAGTAACTTTTTTATATCAATATGCTAATATATTTTTTCAAATAATTATAAAATTGAACATAAATATACCATAACATTTATATATATACTATAAAAATAAATAATAACATTGTAAAATAATATGGCGATAGAAAAATGAATAAAAAATTCCAAAAAATAAAAATAGTTTTAATATTCCTAATACTATTTAGTTTTTCTATAATCTCTATATCCTCTATTGCCAAATCTGGTCCACTTGATCAAATTTATGAATTAACTCCCAATCTTGTTATTGATTATGACAGATCACTATTGCAAGTACCAATTATTCCTTTTGATGAAGCAAGATCTATACCTGTAAAAGTAAAATTGCAATTACTTGGTCCAGCTGTTGATATTGTACTTGGGAAAACTGGAGGAAATATAGATTTAATTGTTGATATGTCTATTGCTAATATTCCTGAAGGATGCCAAGCATCAGTAACTCCGCCTATATTATTAATAGAGCTTCCAGGGCAAAACATAGTTGTCGAAGTAAATGCAACCATTTCAATTACTATTAATCAATATATACCTGCTGAATCGCAAAAAAATATAGCTGTAAGGATGAGCTCTAGAAGAGTTGGTGGCAGTACAACACTTATTAAACCTGGAAATTTTACACAGGATATTCCTTTTATAGTTGGTTACTTTTCCCAATTAAGCTTTAATTATATAGATGGAAATGTAAGAAATATTAGTCCAGATGAAACAGCTGATTTTAATTTTGAAATTCAAAATTGGGGAAATGGTGCCACAAAAGTAATTTCTGAAGTTGTAGATCTTCCTGATGGATGGCTTACAGAGATAGTTCACAGCACTATTTTAGGATCTGAACTTGTTGGTAGCACCTCAGGAAAATTAATATCTTTAAGAGTTAAACCACCAGTTGATTTTGGATATCATGAGGACCGAGCAGTAATTAAGATTTCAATGACCCCAATAAGCATTGAAAATCCTGATTATCGAGGAGAACCACATTATCTTTATTTTATTGTTCAAAGTAAGGGATTTTTTACACCTGGTTTTGATATAGTTATTCTATTATTTGCTTTTATTTTTGTATTAATCCCTATCTGGAAAAGGAAAAATAGAACAAAGGAAAACAAAGATTTGAGGAGGAAACTATGATGCTCATAAAAAAACTTATTATAATTCTAATAATTTTCAGTTTAATTCTTCCCTCAATTTCATTAAATGTTTTGTCTCAGTCAGTGACTGATAATGGTGATTCAAATAATACATTAGGATTAATTTGGAGACTTCTTAAATTACGTTTTAATTTAGGATTTTTAGACTCTTTATCTCTTGGAAGATATTTTTATCGACAAATGAGACCCCCAGTTGCCATTCAGTCTTATCCTGATGCTGTGGATTTAAGGTATCTTAATAAAACCATATTTAATATTGGTGGAAAAAACCCTACGACTCTTGAATGGGAACCAATGGTAAAGGTAGCTGGTAGTTGGAGCTTTGCTTGGTTTAATTCAAGAACAATTTTTTCATTTGAATTTGTTCCTCCTGAAGATGCGCCTGGGGATGTTTGGAATGTTCAATTTGATCCTAATGAATTGATAATGGATACAAATATGGAAAATTTAGACTGGCCTGGTGCCGAAGCCCCCTTTAGAACAAATGTAACTATAATGCTTAAGCCATCTCTAGATCTAACCTATCCTTCTCAAGATGTAGTTTTAAAAGTTAATATTATAAGGGAAGAGCTTTTAGACCATAATCGTATTAGAAAAGGTGCTCCAAAATGGGTAAAAACCAACCTTTCTGGATATCAAGAAAAAATGAATGAAATGGATCCAGATATGTATCAATTTTGGTCTTATAGAATTAATACCATTGTATGGAATACACTTAGTAAACGAGTCTATTTCTTATTAAATTTAAATTTTCCTGCTCATGACAAATGGGTTGATAGCACTGTTGAGATTTTAGTTAGAGTAAATAGATATCATCAAGCAAAGATACTTCCTCCTTTACCTCAGGATATTCAACCTTATGAGGTAAAATCTATTCCAATTACTATAATAAATTTGGGGAGTCACATTGATACCTTTAATTTTAGAGTTTCAACTACAGGTGAAAATATGGTTGTCACGCCTCCACCAGCGATTACATTAAAACCGGGTGAAGAATCCCAGGCATTAGTTGGGGTTGCTGCGCCAAAAAGCTTTTTATCAATTGGTGCTACCACTTCAATATTTATTGAAGCATATTCTGTAAACGATCCAAATAGTGTATTTTCAAATACAATAATTTTGTCAACAGTAGGAGTATATGCTACAGGTAGTGATACTTACAATTTAGTTTTAGTATTAATAACATTGTTAGTAATTGTTGGAATATTTCTTTATTTCATAAGAAAACGTAGGGAAAAAATATCTATTAAACCAGATAAGCCCTGGGAGATACCTGAAGAAAAAAAATATCTTGAAAACTTAAAAGAAAAAGATAAGCAGAAATACAATGACACCTTAAAGATGATGGAAGATGAATATAAATCTGCTTTGTTATGGCATAGATACTATTGTGATGCTTTACTTAGAAAGAAAAAGGTTCCAAGAAAAAAAATTGAAATTAAAATCAATTTCAAAAGACTTACTGATAGATTTGATAAAATAAAGATAGCAAGAAAAGAGCCTAAAAAACAAAAATTAAAGGTTAAAGAAAAAAAAATAAAGGTTGAAAAAGAAAAAATCCCAGAAAAACAACCCATTGAAGAACCTAAGAAAATTGAAGAGATAAAGCCTGAAGAAATCAAAAAGAAAGAAAAAATAGTTGATAAAAAAGCAGAATTAGAACGAATTAAAAGGGAAAGAGTACTTTCTAAAATAAGGCGTGAACAAGAAAAACAGATTAGAAAAATTGGTGATTAGACATCGCAACTCTATTTTTATTATTATACTACTTTTTTTTAAATTTCAAGAGAAAATTTTGGCATTATTGTCATTAGAATAAAAATTGCAATTATTAGTAATATTATCCATACTGTTGCATTCCATCTTATTATTTTTACTCCATCAAGAGGGCCAAATGGTAGCAGGTTAAATGTAGCAAGAAATGCATTAATCAAACAAATAAATCCAAATATTTGTCCAATAATTTGAAATTCAAAGACAACAAAAAGATAAATTGGAAGTGTAATTATTGCAACAATGATATTTGCCAATGGTCCTGCCACTGCAATTTTTCCAGTTTCATGATATCTTGATCCACCCATAAACATAACTGCACCAGGTGCAGCAAAAACAAAGGGAGTCAAAACACCAAGAAATAGAGCTAAACTCAAGCCTTGAGGAAACATTCTATATTCTGCCCATAAATTATGTTTCTGAGCAATGATTTTGTGTGATATTTCATGAAAGAAGAAAGCTGTAACAATACCAAAAAATGAAACAGCAATACCATATGGAATTCTACTAGGATTGAAACCAATGCTAAGACCTGTGATTAAATTGTTTCCTGTTAAGGCAAATGTAAAGGCTACGGTCAAAACAATCATAGAAATTAAAAGATGACGAATTTCAACACCACTAAATCTCCCAGGCTTACCACCTTCTAAGCTACCTTCTGGAAAATACATGTATTCTCTTGGTGGGATGTCGTGAAATGAAGTATAAATCCTTCTTTTCTCCTGTGCCATATATTTTCCTCACCAGCTTACATTACTATTTATGTTTGTTTTTAGTAAAAATAATTTATCATCCAAATACAAGACTTGCAATATATGGAAATGCAATAAGTGTACCGATCATACTTCCTAAATTTGCCAGTGCTACTACCATGAGAAGCCTGATAACTCTATTATTCCAGAATTCTTTAAAGCTTTCAATTTTACTTATATCCTTAAAATCTTTAACAACAGGTGTTCTAAGTTTTGCTTCGACATATCCTGCAACCCATCCTGCTGCAATAGCAGGATTAAGAGACGTAAGTGGTGCGGCTATAAAGGCAGTACCAATCGATAATGGATGACCACGTGCTATTGCAGCACCAAGTGCAGATAGACTTCCATTTATTAGAAACCACCAAATAAAGACGTTTTTTATCTGATCCCATGCATCTGGTCCTCTATTAAAAAGCAACCAGAGTATTAATACGGCAAATAAGATTGGAATTGAATAAGCTGCAATTTTTGCAATTTTTATTCTTTTTTTAGGCACTTCTTCGAATTTTTTCAGATCGGTTTTTAACTCTTTTTTTTCTAAATGTTTTTTTATTCCTTTAAGATGACCTGCACCAACAACAGCAACAACCTTTCCTTTCTTGCTTTCATCAAGAATTTTTTTGGCAATATATTCATCTCTTTCATGAATTAAAACAGTTGCAACACTTGGTGCAATTTCACCAAATTCCTCCATAAGAGAAGAGATTACATCTTGATCCATTAGCTTTTTAAGATCAAGCTCTTCTGTTTCTTCTTCGTCGTATCCCATTATTGCCTTAAGAAATTCCCAGGTAAGTTTGAATTTCTCCCTGATGCCCATTTTTCGCCATGCTCTTTTAAGGGTAATTGTAATATCTCTATCTACTAATGCTACATCTAAACCATTTTTCTTTGCAACATCCATTGCTGCAATCATTTCAGAACCTGGTTCTACTCCATATTCCTTACCAAGTCTTCTTTGAATTGAGGATAAAAATGTTTGAGCTAGCATTAGATAAGCATTATTAGACTTCAAAAGTTTTGTTACAGGAGTACTTTCCCATTTGTCCTTTTTTGTAATTGCTTCATATCTTCTATTACAAAGCTCTACTGCAACAATATCTGGCTTATATTTTTCTATTGCTTGTTTAACCTCTTCAACACTTTCTTTAGATATATGTGCAGTACCTACCAGTATAATGTTATCTTTTACTTCTACTAGCAATTTATCTCCTTTAACCTTAAATATAGTAAATCTGTAACAAAAAAAACTACTTAAATTTCGGCTTCGAAGTCTTCAACTGGAGGATTGAAATCATCATATTTCTTTATCTTACCTTTTTCCTTTAGGATTGCTCTAGTTAAAAGCCAATAAACAAGAGCTAGCGCTCTTCTACCCTTATTATTGGTTGGAATTACTAGATCAAGAAACTTGGTATCATTATTTGTATCACATAAACCTACAACTGGGATGCCAATGTTTTCTGCTTCATGCAATGCCTGAGCATCTGCAAGTGGATCAGTCAGTATTAAAAGCTCAGGTTCAAGAAAACCTTTTGAATTTGGGTTAGTAAGTGTTCCAGGTCTAAAACGACCATCCAAGACTGTTATACCAGTGTGTTCAGAAAGCTTTTTGATTGGTTTCTGCCCATATTGTCTTACAGAGACAATTAGAATATTTTTAGGATCATAATTAGCTATAAACTTACCAGCTATCTTTATTCTCTCATCAGTTTTTTTAACATCAATAATGTATAAACCATCATTTCTTACCTTGTAAATGAAATCCTTGATATCTGCAGTTTTCTGTCTTGTACCAATATGAGCACCAGAAGTCATATAGGTTTCTTCGGAGATAGTCATACCATTTTCTTCTTTTTTTTCCTCTTTTTCCTTTTTTTCTTCGGCCATAACTACTCCCCTTTTACCTTAATTTTGCACCCTTTTAACAGTAATTGGTATAGCATCCTCTTTAAATTCTAACATAGCAATGTCAATAGGTGAGATAACATCCTTTGGTAATTTAATAAGAGTGGGAGCTCCCATAGATATTTGTAAAGCTCTCGCTCCAACAATACGTGCTTTTTCAAATCGTGTGTATATCAAATTATCTCACCATATCTTATAAACAGTAAGAGCACCAAATATTAGAAGTATTTAAAAAGGTTACCATGAAACTTTAGTGTCTGATTCCCTCCTGAGTTTCTGAATATTCAACAGATCTATTGGAGAATTCTTCAAGGGCAAGTTGCATATCAATTGTTATATCTCTTAAAAGTTGATCTAAGAATTCATTTTTAAACTCTTTTACACCATCAACATCTGAAAATAATTTACCAAGATACCCATTTGACTCCTTATGGATCTCTATATTATATAAGGTCTCTTCCATATATACCCCTCTTCCTAGATTAAATAAAACACCTCTTATATAAAAGGTTTTTGGAATATTTAATGATTTTTATATCATTCTTTCAATAAGCTTATTTATATCTTTACCACGATAGCCCAATGCACCTTTTTTTACATATGACCGCTTCACGCCCTCATAACCATTTTTTGGAGGATTGAGCCTAAAAATCGGTTTTATGTTGGGAAGATCTTTGTATTTGATTTTATTATCAATTATTGCTTGAGAAAGTTTATCTATACTATTGTATGATGTGGCAGATTTTAGATGTTTTTCTGTTAATTCTTTATCCCCTTCAAGTTTACCTCTTGTAATCATTAGCTTTTCTAATACATCTTTCTCAACCTCGCCCCAGGTGATGTAGTCTTTTGCTACTTGAAGCATGCCTTTTATACTTGGTTTTTCTTCAAGGAGTACACAATGATTTGCTCTTGTTAAATTTAAAAGTTGTAATGTTTTTCTAATATCAGGTTTTATATTTATTATTCCTCGAACTCTAATTGCTGCATATGTCATTTTATGCAGCCTCCTTTTGAGATGGTTCTATGGGTTGTTTTTCTGCAATAGGTTCTATACTTCCTGATTTTATACCAACGAATTTTACAGCTTCGGGCATAACACGCATTTCTGCGTTTTGTTCAAGGGCATTAAATACTGCTTTTGAATAATTAACAGTTGTTTTTGTTTTACCTCTTGTAAAAGTCCAACAATCTTTTATACCCGCAAGAGTAAGAATCTTTTTTGCTACACTTCCTGTTGCAAGACCAATTCCTCTAGGAGCAGGTTTCAGCGTAATTTCAACAGATCCACTTTTTCCTTTAACTGTGAATGGGACAGTATGTGGTTTTCCACATCCACATTCCCAAGAACCACATCCACGTTTAATCTCAATAATATTTAATTTTGCACTATCAATTGCTTTTCTGATACTTGAACCAACTTCTTTTCCCTTAGCCTGACCAAATCCAATAAATCCATCTTTATTTCCAACAGCAACAGTTATAACAAATTTTACTCTTCTACCAGAGTCAGTCATACGTTGGACCATATTAACATCTATTACTTCATCATTTATTTCTGGAAGTAAAATATCCACAATTTCAGGTTCTCTAATAGGAAGACCTGTTCTCAATGCATCACTCATTGTTGTTACTTGCTTACTTAAAACCATTTTTCCAAGCTTAGTTCTGGGATCCCAGTTTACTGGTGTAGATCGTGTTTTATCTACATTTCTTCTTCTTCTTCTTGTTGCCATTATTTGCCCCCTGTAATTTTACTTTTTATATCAGATATAGCAGGCATAATATCCTTAGTCAAATGTTTACCCATAATTCTATCCTCACTTGGTATTTTCTCTTCACTATGTTTACACTCAATACCAGCATCAGTCAATCCTTTTACAGAAGCAAAAATTTTTGAACCAGTAATCGGAGGATGTCTTCCAGTGTCCAGGACACATTCATTTATACCCTTATTTTTTGCTCTTGTGCCTGCAAGAAAACCAGTTAAATAAGCAGATGGAGTCGTAGCAGTTGAAAAGTTCCAATTGTATTTATTCTTTAATTCATTTGAGTTGGCTGAAGCAAGAATAATATCTCCTTCTTGCTTATATTCAATAAGCTGGATTTGTGTATTTTTTAATGATTTTCTTACAACTACTCTTACTTTTCCAGATCTAAGTAGCTTAAGTCTTTTCCTATAATCAGTTATCCCTTCACGTCGTCTCCTGGGTTTTACATGGTAACGCGGTCCTTGGGTCATTGTTGTTTGCCCTCCTTCAAAATTCCATCAGAAATTAGGTGAGTCTGAAGATGATGTTTGCTTCTGAATTCACCACCCTTTGCTTTCCTGTAATATTTACGATAGGTTGTTTTATCAATTTGCTTTTCTTCTCTAAGAGTTTTAAGATATTTTCTTAAAGCCCTAATTGTACGCATCCAGCGTTCCTTTTTAGGTAGCCGAGCATACTTTGCCCCTTTTCTAGAACCATGACCACGCTTGCGACCTTTTTCCTTTTGTTTCTGATTAAACTTTTTTCTCCCGCTTGAGATTCCCTTGATTTGTCTAACTGTTATAGCTTTTCCATTGATAAGAATTCTAATGTCTTCTTTTGTTACTGCTTTTGCAATCTCATCTAGCCTGTCCTGATCCATCCATACTCTATATACACCGCATTTAAGTATTGATGCAGCCATTCTTCGTTGATTTCTTAAATCAGTCATCTTTCACCCTCTTATAGGTTAAGTATTCTAACATCAAGTTCATTGGCTTTCTTTTCAATGTCTATGCGTTTTTTAGTTCCAACTGTACTACCAATTCGAGCTGCTTGTTTTTCAGGATTTATTCCCTCTAGATCATTAACATTGTATACAATTACTTCTTCAAAACCAGATGAATGAAGACCTCGCACTTCCTTTGGCCCTCTAAACCCCACTCTAACCTTGCTAGGTCTGTATTTTAAATTAATTCGCATCTTTGATGATATACCATCAGGTTTACGCCAATTTTTTGATAATTTCTTGTATCTAAACCATTCTTCTCTTAAAAAATTTGGAGTTCTCTTCTTAATTTCTTTTCTTAATATTAATCTTCTTTTGATTTCCTTACTATGCTTAGGTTTCTTTTTAACTTTATACTTCTTTTCTTCCTCTTCAGTTCCAATTTCTTCTTCATCTTTTTTTGAAACTTTAGGTGTCTCCTCTTTCTTTGCCTTTGTTTTTTTCTCAATTTTCTTTTCAGGTTTTTGTTTTACCTCTGCAGTCTTTTCTGGTTTAGTTTTCTCAACTTTCTCTTTTTTAGGTACTTTAGGTTTTGTTACCTGTGGTTTTTCTTTAAACTGATCTTTTATATTTTTTGCAATACTTTCAGTGATTCCTTCAACTTTTGTTAAATCTTTAACATTTGCTTCTTTAAGTTTTTAAAGTGAATCATAACCTTTTTTATAAAGAGCTTCAGCTTTTGCTTTGCCAATCCCCTGAATCTTTGTAAAATCATTGATAACATCTTTTTTTGCCATTTCTATCTACCTCCTCTGCTGATTCTATATACGCCATCTTGAAATACACGAGTATCCCGTCTTTTGACTGAAGTAGCTCTTTCAATATTTGCAACGGTCTGTCCGACTTTCTCCTTATTTATCCCTTGTACAGTTATGTCATCGCCTTTGATTTCTATGTTTATTCCTTCAAGAATTTTTGCTCTTCTTGCAGCTCTTTCTCCAAGGAAATTCTGAATGATAAATTCATTTCCTTCTACAGAAGTTTTTATAGGAAAATGAGAAAAAACAGTTTTCATTTTATATTCAAATCCTTCTGTAACGCCTTTAATCATGTTCTTTGTGTGTGCAACAATAGTTCCGATTAATGCTAATTCTTTTCGTCTTACATTTTTCCCATTTACTTCTATTGCATTGCCATTAATCTTTATATTTATTTTAGGATGGGAAAAAATCCTTTTAAGTTCACCTTTTTCTCCTTTAACTGTTAGTATGTTATTTTCAATTGTTACTGTAACACCATCAGGTATTTTTATCTGTTCTTTTATCGCTGTCGTCCTAACCATAAATTAATCACCCTGTCGTTAATAAACAAAAGCTAGTAGTTTTCCTCCGATTCCATTTTTTCTTGCTTCATTCTGGGAAACAATTCCTTTTGTAGTTGTTAAAATCAATAATCCAAAATGTTGTGCAGGAAGATACCTTGATTCCCATTCGTCCAACTCATCTCTTTTTATAGGATATCTGGGTTTAATTACACCGCAGTTATTTATATTTCCAGTGAGCTTAACTTGAAAAACACCTGTTTTCCCATCATCAATATATTCAAAATCTCCAATGTATCCTTTCTTTTTTAATAAATCTAAAACTCCACCTATAAGTTTTGAAGATGGTTGGATTTTACATGTACCTTTTCCTTTTATTTCAGCGTTTTTCATTGCGGACAATGCATTTGCTAGCGGATCGTTTAACATTTAAATCTTAGCCTCCTAAGAGTATTTTCTAAATCCCATTTCTTCAGCTTTTTCACGAAAGCATTGCCTGCACATATGCAGACCATATGCTCTTATTAATCCCCTTTTTCTTCCGCATCTTTCGCACCCTTTGATTCTACCATAGCTCTTTTGTTTCACTTTTATTTTCACTTAATAACCTCCACATTAAATGTTTCAGAGAAAAATTTAATGGTTTCTTCTTTTACCACCATATATCGATGCGGAATCTTTCTTCTTGCAATACGCCTTCGTTTAATTCTATAACCTGGTTTTTCCATTGTTATAGATATATCCATTCCAAATATGCCAATGTTTGGATCGTATTTTTGAGTCTTAAAAAGTGTATGATCAGGTATGCCAAATGATAGATTACCTTGATCATCAAATGAGTAATCTGCCATTTTATTTTCTCTAGTGTTTAATGCTTCTTTTAAAAATTCACGGGCATCTTTACCTCGAAGAGTTACCTTACATCCAATCGGCATCTGTTTTCTAAGGCCCCAATCCTTGTTAGTAGTATTGGAAAGGGTTTCTACTGGTTTGTGACCGGTTATGTTTTGTAATACAGTTTCTGCTTTTTTAAGCCGTTCACCTGCTTCACCAACTCCTATATTTATGGTAACCTTTTCAATTCTTGGAGAAAAAAGATATTTTTTCTTTTCTGGATCTAGCTTGGTTTTTTTCTTTGTTTGTTTTTTCTTTGTTACTTTGCTTTTTTCAGTACTCATTGTATTTTCACCTCTGGTAGTCCTATCACTGGTTTTGTCTTGCCAATTGGAAATACATACTTTTGAAGTGTTGAAAAATCATTTTTTCCTTTCATTTTTGTTAGATTTGGTTTTGAAGACGGGATAATTTCAATATCTTCAATATTTGCTACCTCTCCAATATGGCTACCACCGATGATCATTGATATTGTTCCTTTTTCAAATTTAAAGATATCATCGATTTTTTCATCTTTAAAGGATATTTTTAAAACATCTCCGGTTTTATATTCATCTTTTTTTACAAGTTTGTTCTTACCATCATGGAGATTGATTTGTATTTTTTTCCCTTTTGCAATTGTTTTGTTTTCTATTCTACATAATTTCCAAGTAGCTTCATTTGATGATATTGGAATAAGTATTAATTTACCCCTTCTGTTAAATAAAACTCGATAATCTTTTTTTATTTTTGGAATTGAGATTACATCCATAAATCCACAGGGAAACTTATGGTTTTTTCTAATAATTCCGTCTACTAGAACCTCAGCATTTGATATGATTCTTTTTGTTTCTTTTAAGGTATCAGCAAGATTTAAGTAATTTCTAATAACTAGGCCAAGTGGTATGGATTTTTCTAATGAATGTGGGCCTGGTGATGATTTAACAGTCCAAGTTTCTTCCTTTCTATGAATTTGCAGTGTTCTTGGAGCATTTAGTCTCTTTAAGTGTTTACTCATTTATTTTCCTCCTTTTTCTTTGTTGTTTTTACAGGAGTCTTTTTGGTTGTTTTCTTTTTAGATGACGTTGTTGCTGGTTTCTTATCAGATTTAGCTTTCTTTTTTGGTTCTTCTTTTTTAGTTTCTGCTTTCGGAACAGATTTTTTTTCGACCTTAGCTTTTGGCTTTTCCTCTTCTTGTTTTTGTTCTGGTTTTTCTTTTGGTTCTTCAGATTCCTCTTCTATGGCCTCTTCCTCTTCTTTTAGGGCTTTAGCTTCCTCTTCTTTTTTTCTCTCCTCTTCTTTTGCGATTTTTATCTGTTCTTTTGCTTCTGCTTCAATTTCTTTTTTAGCATCTTCTGAAAGATTTCGTTCAAGTTTTTTTCTTCGCCATTTATCAGTTAGATTTAATTTTGTGATTATTACATTACTTGAATGAATAGGTTTTGCGATTTTGTTTCCATCTGCTTTAGACATTGTAATGCCTTCAATTTCGATACATCTTTTTTTTACATTTACTTTTACAATTTTGTCTTCATGACCCTTAAAGCTTCCTCTCATTACTCTAATAGAATCTCCTCTCACAACAGGTACTGCTCTTTTGTCATATTTTAATAAAAGATTTTCTTCAAGATGAGCACCAATAAATTTTCTCTTTATATGAAGAGGAGCGTTGAACATTTTTTTTCTCTGTTTTCTTGGTTTCTTTGACATCATTTCTATTCCCTCATACTATTACAGATGCATTTGAAGCAATCTTAGGGTATCTCTCTGCTGCTTCTAATGCAACAGGACCCTTTATCATAGATCCTTTTGTTTCTCCTGTTTCTGTTACTATTACTGCGGCATTATCTTCAAATTGGACCATTGTTCCATCAGATCTTCTAAATGGTCTTCTTTGACGTACTATCACTGCTCTAAGAAGTTGTCGTCTCATGTCAGCAGCTCCTTTTTTAACACTTATAATAACCATATCTCCAACTCCTGCCTTAGGGTAACGTCTATGTGTACCCTTAAGCTTTGGAGTCATTACGATTTGAACTACTTTAGCACCTGTATTATCAATGCATTCCATACGGGCTCCTACTGGAAGTCCCCTCATTGCTCTACCCGCTATACCTTTCATATTATTTCACCATTATAATTTTTCAATAGTAACAAATGAAACTGTTTTGCTGAGTGGTCTACATTCAGCAATTCTAACCTTATCTCCTACTTTTGTTTTTATACATGGAGGACAATGTGCAGGATATGTTGAAGTTCTTTTTTCATATCTTTCGTATTTTGGTACATAATGCAT
The DNA here is from genome assembly GCA_030672305.1 of Thermoplasmatales archaeon. Classification (GTDB taxonomy): domain Archaea; phylum Thermoplasmatota; class E2; order DHVEG-1; family DHVEG-1; genus SG8-52-3. Next base: position 115,341 of record DAOVGR010000039.1, read on the forward strand.
GTATTCCCTATTAACTAAAATTGAATCTTGCATTTTTGTTGCTGAAACAACTCCAGTTATGATTTGTCCTCTAACAGGTAAAGTACCATGAAATGGACAGTTTTTATCATTACAACTTTCACTAGGAGTTTTAACATTAAGTCCAATATTTCTTGTTTCTACTTTTTTTTCTGCCAATATTTTCACCTTACTTTTTTTATTCTTTCTTCAGGTCTAAATGCTATTTTTGAACCATTAATGGTAATTCTTTTTCCTTTATACTCGAATTCAAATGATGCAATATTTTTTGCAATTTTTTTCTTTTTATCCTCAATTTCTAAGAGGAAGGTGTTCTTTGTCTCATCTACTATTATGCCAGATTTTCCTATCCAGCTTGGATCTTTGCAATCCTTAATTTTTACATGCAGTCCTATGAGTTCGTCTCTTGCGAGTGTTTTTTCATCCATACTATCCTCTCTTAGAGAATATCAGCTGCATAGGATTGTTGAATTGGATTTGAATATCTATATTAAATCAACTGTAAATCCCATTTTCTCCAATGTTTCCTTTACTTTTTTTCTGTGGTCACCTTGAAGTTCAATTTTCCCTTCTTTTATTGTTCCGCCACATGCACATTTAGATTTGAGCTGTGTTATTAGTCCATTTATATCAAGTTCATGGGGATCTATTCCATCTACGATGGTCATCATCTTCCCATAGCGTCTCTTATCGATAGCAATATTGATCTTTTGTTGTTCTCTTGCGATATCTTCACAGACACAGATTTCCTTAGGCAGACCACATACTTCACATATGTCGCTCATTTATTTTTCTCCTTCCTCCCGCATGATAGTAAGTAGCTTTGCAATTTCCATTCTTATTTGTCTTATCTTACCTGGTGACGGAGGTGAACCTCCCATTGCGGCTACTCCCCTTTCATGCATAAGTTCGCTTTTCAATTCATTTAATTTTTCAAGCCTTCCATCAGGAGTTAATTCTCTAATCTCTTTTGCTTTTAGAACCATTTAGGCAACCTCTTCAAGCAATTTCTTTAAACTTTTTACAATATTTTCAGCTGTTTTACCACCAATACCATTAATTGTTGCTAAATCATCAACATCCATTTCAAATAATTCCTCAAGAGACTTAATCCCTGCCTTTTCAAATTTCTTGACTATAGATGGACCAATTCCTTGGATCTCTGTAAGTTTCTTGAGATCTGTTTTTTTCTTAGGTTTTGTTTCTTCTTTTTTCTCTTCAGCTTTCTCAACTTTTGGTTTTTCTTCTTTTTCAATATGAATTTTAATTTCATCAGGTAATTTAGCATCGGGTTTCATAATACTAACTTTAACTCCAAGAACACCTGGCTTTAATTTAGCTACTGCGTAACCTCTATTCATCACCTCTCTTGCTGTTTCACCACAATATTTAACATGACCTTCGGTAAATTTCTCAGTTCTATGTCTTGCACCTGTAAGTTTTCCAGCAATTATTACCTGGCATCCTTTAGCTCCGGCTTCCATAATTCTTCTGACAGTTGAATGTCCGGCCCGTCTAAAATGCCAACCTCGCTCAAGTGCTTCAGCAAGTTTTTCTGCCATTATTTGAGCATTAAGTGAGGCTCTTCCTCCTGCTTCTTCAATTTCAATTTGAGGATTATCCACTTTAAAATTTTCTCTAATTGCTTCAGTAAGTTCTTTTATTTTAGATCCACCCTTACCAATTACCATACCAGGCCGTTCTACTAGTATATTTATCCTTGTCCCCATAGGGGTTCTTTGGATTGTCATCCCTCCAAAACCTGCACCCTCAATTTTTTTTATTAGAAACTCTTTTATCAATATCCTGTTTGTATTTTCTCTAATGAATTTACGTTCACCAGTCATTACTCTACCTCTTCAATGATTATTTCAATATTAGTTGTTTTTGTGTTCTTGTCAGAAGCTCTTCCGTGGGCTCTTTGCATAATTCCTCTAATAACTCTTCCCCCATATGTTGATATATGAGAGATTTTCATGTTTTCTGGATCAAATCCTTTATATTCTGCGTTATTTTCTGCATTTTCAAGTGTTTTTAACATATGCCTTGCAGCCTTTTGTGGGTAACTTCCGGGTCCAATACCCTTTTGATGAGATCTCTTTCTCTTATGAAAGATTGTAGGTAGGGCCCGCTTCATCTCAATTATTTCATTTAGAAATTTCTTGGCATCCTCTATTTTCATGCCTTTTATACCATGCGCTAGGTTTTCAGAATCCTTTCTTGAGCAATGAAGCTCATAGCCATATGCTTTAGCTGTTTTATCAGGATCAATATCTGTTGAATATTTCATTTTTCATCACTTTAATGGCATATATTTAGATGATCTAGTAGCACCTACTCCTGGACCTGTATGCTTAACCTTCTGACGTGACAATGCAAATTCTCCTAAATAATGTCCAATCATATCTGGTTGAATATCTACACGTTGAAATTCTTTACCATTATGAACATGAATAATATGACCAATAAAATTGGGAAGTATTATCATATCTCTACAATGTGTTCTAATCATGTCTCCTGTATTGGCTTTTTCTATGTCTTTGAGAAGCTTGTCTTGTTTTTCTGTAAGTCCTCTTTTAATTGTCCTTCGCATCCTTGATGGAAGAAAAGGTAAAAGTTCCTCAATAGAAAGTTTTTTTAATTCTTCAAGGGTCATACCACGATAAGAAAATTCTTTCTTTTTAATCTCGATTTTTTTCCTTCTGGCTTTTCTTTTGCTCCTTGCAGAACTCCTAAAACCCTTTGATGCCATTTATTACTTCCTCCCAGTTCGTTTAGCAGCTAAACTTCCTACTTTCCTACCTGGTGACGCGCCACGTTTAACAGTGGATGGTTTACCAACATGCTGATGACCTCCACCACCATGAGGGTGACTTACAGCACACATTGCTACCCCTCTTACGACTGGATATTGTTTACCTCTTTTTTTATAGGAATAATATTTATTACCTGCCTTAAGAAATGGTTTGTCTTTTCTTCCCCCACCAGCAGCAATTCCTATTGCAGCTCTGCATGTTGATTCAATAGTTTTAAATTGACCTGACGGTAGTTGTATGACCGTATTAGTTTTATCATGAGAAACTACTGAGGCAGTACTACCACCAGCTCTGACAAGTTTTCCGCCATCACCTGGTGATAACTCTATATTATAAATAGGGGCTCCTTCAGGTATTTTTCCAATAGGTAAAACATAACCAGCTACAATTTCATTTTTTTTGTCTGTGAACTTTATCCTGTCTCCATTTTTAATTCCTTCTGGAGCTAAGATAGAAATTATTTTATTATTTTTCAACTTAACATTTGCAATTGGTGCAGTACGACCAGGATCATGAAGGATATCTATTATTACTCCTTCAGTTTCTTCAAATTTCTGAGAATATTTAATTTTCCCTTTGAATCTATGGGATGGGGAATTGAATTTGCTTTTTGTTCGCCCTCTTCTTTGTTGTATCAATCTTTTTCCCATTTTTTTACCTCTAGAATATTCCGATTCTCATGCCTATATCTTCAGCTTTGAATTCAGGCATAAAAATAACAATTGCATGTTTTCCTCCCTTTGTTATCCTGGTATTAACTTTTTTTACTTTAACTTCGAACATTTTTTCAATTGCCTTCTTAATAGTTATTTTATTTGCGTCTCTTTTAACAACAAATTCTAAAGCATTGTTTTTTTCCATGAAATTCATAGTTTTTTCTGTTACAAAGGGGTGAAAAATTATTTTATATGGATCCATTACTTTGTCCCCCCTATTTCTTTGAGAGCAGATTTTGTAATTATTGTGAGTCTGCCTGCATCTCCACCTGGTGCTAAATGTTCAATATTAATCTTTTTTGGTTTGACAACTTCAACACCTAATAGATTTCTTGAACTCTTTTTGATATCCTCTTTACCAGTAACAATTAGAATAGATTTTGGAGTTTTGTATTTCCTTCCTCTTGATTTTCCTTTACCTGCCCGTATATGTTTTCCATTTGCAGCCCTTAGAATATCATCATATATTCCAATTTTATCAAGAGTATTAATAACATCTTTTGTTTTCTTTAAGTTTTCAAACTTGTCATCAATGATGATTGGTAAGGTAATATTTTCATTAAACTTGTGACCTCTATTAGTAACAATTTCTTTGTCTGCTGTTGCCGCAATTGCAGAATTCTTTGCCAAGAGTTTTTCCTTTTTATTTATCTTTTCTTTCCAATTTTTTTCTGCTTTAGGAGGATGAGCTCTTCTCCCTCCAACTACACATGGTGCGAGTGCTCCTCGCCTACCTGAGGTTAGTCTTGGTACACGAGACATCCCTCTACCCTTTCCAACAGAAGCTGTTGCATGTCTGGTGCCAGCGAGCGGATAAGCTCCATAAGGTTGCCGCTTATTTGAACTTAGAACATTAAAAGATTTTCTTATAATATCTGGTCTATATGGAGTATTAAAAACCTCTGGTAAATCAATTTTTTCTGAAGAAGAACCATCAAGACCATACACATTTACCTTAACCATGATTATACTCCTTGTTTACTTGTTGTAGAAATGTAACTAATTTCTGGTTTCTCTATCTTAACTCCACGTTGATATCTAATTGCATCTCTCATACTGATAAGTCTCTTCGCAGGTCCTGGTATTGAACCATGTAATAGTACATATGAATTTCTGATAACTCCATAATTTGGAAAGCCACCTGCTGGTGTAATTTCTTCACCGACATCTCCTACTTTAAGGACACGCTTGTTATATTCAGTTCTTTGATGATATCCCATTTGACCTGCTTGTGGAACAGTTGTTTGAATCCAATTAGGATGCCAGGAACCTGCAGTTCCAATCATTCTTCTATGTTTTGAATTTTTATGAGTTAATAATTTTACTCCCCATCTTTTAACATGACCCTGGAATCCTTTGCCCTTAGTAATGGCTATTGTATCAATCATATCTCCTTCTTTTAGTGCATCATTTATTTTTACTTCTTTGCCAAGTATATCCTTGACATATTTTATTTGTTCCTCAATTGTTCCTCCACTTATTCTGAACTCTCTGATTTCAGGTGATTTCTTTGGGATACCTGTTACAAGCTTTGGCTGGGTATAAACAATAACTCTAATTTCATCTGCATTTTTTGTAAAATCCCATTTTTTCTTCAACTCTTTCTTTGAGAGGGGTAACTTTTTCGATAATTCCGGATCCAATTTATCTGCCCATATCTCCCCTATGGTTTGCAACCCATGAACTGATTTTTGATAAGCTCTAACCGCAGCAACTTTAATTGGTGGAGTTTCGACAACTGAAACTGGCATAGCTACTTCTCTTCCTGATGTAGTTGAAGTTGGTCTGTAGTCAACAACAAAAGCATGGGTCATACCTGCTTTATATCCTAGAAAACCTTGTATCTTGGGCTTATCATTACCTTCGGGCCAACTTTTGATATGTGGTGTTTCAGCTCTAGCTCTTTTCCTAGGCGAAAAGCCCATAGATCCTCTTCTTGGATGATGTCTCTTAGACATAAATTACCCTCACCTTGTTGAGTTATATGATATAGTCATCTTGATTTAAATCCAAACCGTGACATTTCACATTTAGCCAAAAATATTGATAGGCTGTCTGGTGGCGGGATTCTTAAAGAATTGCCCGATAGATGTCTGGTAAGGACAAGGAATAAAGGCATAATAGATATCATATATAAATATTACTAATCAGAAAATACTTCTAAAAAAAGCTATCAATTGGTAATAATAAACATAATAAAAGTTTATTAGAAAATCTATTTTATAAGAGAAAAGATTCTTTTTAATATAGGAAACTGATCTAAAAACCTTAGGAACAATGTATTATAATGTACCACATTTCTAGGGATATTAACTTTTAATATTCCCCAGTCACTTTCTGCACCATTAATATCTCTTGCTTTTGCCTTAATTGTATATATTCCATTTTCATCCCATATATGGCTTATAGCTATTTCTTTTCCAGAGCTATATTGACCTATCCAATTTTCGTTCTGATTATCTCCCCATTCGATATAATAGTAGACCTCATTTTCATCGGGATCAGATGAAGAGAATCTATATTCATATCTTATACCTGGTTTACCTTGTAAAGGACCTTGTATTGTTGGTATATCTGGATGGGTATTTGGCTCATAAGGATCATAATAATTATTGGGATCAGTACCATAAACGATTTCTGAATAATCTGAGTAACCATCATTATCGGTATCTCTATCAAATGGATTTGTAAAATAAACAAATAGCTCATCATAATCCGCTAAAAAATCATCATCCCTATCATAATTCTGGAGAGTATCATTATCCTCTAAATTTAAAATAACAAATGAATATTGATTTGGATTACATAATACATATGGATTAGGTCCAAAAATTTTGATAGTAAAATTATATATATCATTTCCCTTAAAAGTAGCAATATATGGATTGGTATATTGCATAGCTTGTATCAACCTAAAATCATATACCTCACTGATATAGTCATTTGTATCAATCCATATAGATTCGTTAAATCCTGCTGCATGTTCACTAGATGTACTGTATCCTACTTCATATTCTAATTCTTGAATAAAACTTTTTTGCCATAAATGATAGTATATGTTGAATATTTTGCTTTCTCTAGTATATATTCCACTTTGATTAAAGTGAAAATTAACAAACATCCCGCATCGAGTAGTCTCATTTTCTATTGGGGAATCCTTCTTTAAAGAACCTACGTCTTCCCAGTTTAATGGGTCATCATCCCTTAAATAATAAAGCCCATCAATAACTGTATCAATATAATTTATTACTTCTCCCAATCCTTCAGTCAATGGTATTGTACTTAGTCCGATAAATAAAATCAATACTCCAAAAACCAATCCTTTCCGAAAAATATGATTATTAAACATTTTTTACTTCCATCACATTAATTTCTTTTTTAAATATTATAAATTTACAATTGTTAATATCAATGTAATGTTAATATCTATACTCCTTATAATATATAAGATTAACGCATGTTAATTACTGTTATTTAAATTAAATTATGGTATAACTTACTGCTTTATTCAATAAAATAATATTTTACTTTTCTTATAAAAAAGGAGTTTTACATTACAATCTGTCCATATCAATATACGCTTTCTGATGTAAAAAAAACAATTGTTAACTAAAATTCATAAATAATTTTTTTTGTAAATTATTGTTTTTTAATAAATTTTTTAAGTTTATCTAATAAATTTAGAAAATTCTGGGAACAAGACGCCAAGGTACTTTTTTCATGTACTCTTTGTATTCATCACCATATTGTTTTATTAATAGTTTTTCTTCATCCAATACGCTCCAAATCATTATTGGTATAGCCAGGAAAGCGATTATTAATGCCGATAAAGAATAAAAAAATAATGCAAGTCCAAATCCGACAATAAGAATGGAAACATAATGTGGATGTCTGATATGTTGGAAAATGCCTCCAGTTACAAGCTGTCCTTTGTATGTTTTATGCCAAAAAATTTCCCATTTAAAATATACATAGGTACCTAATAGAAATATGGTTATTCCCAAAATAATGCTTATAAACAGGTTTATTGGGAGCTTCCAAACACCATATAATCCTGTTAATGGTCCTATCATTATTATTAGAAGTATTGGTGCGTAGTGAACAATAAAAAGAGCTCTTAGTTCTTTTGGGGGAGTATAATTAAAAACCATATTGATTAAACCAATTTTATGCCACCAGTATTTATTACAATATCCTGAGGTTTTAGTGTATGTTTTGTATTTCTCATTTTCAATACTGAGAGTTTTCTTCTATCCATAGTTGGATCTACATTGAGTTTAATTACCCCATCAGCTAAGAATTCTGAGATACCATCTCTTGATAACAGAGAAGAACCCATTGGTAGTTCTGACGTAACAATAGATGTCGAATTTGATGATTCTAAAGCACTCATTATGAATTGTAAATGTAGTCTTCTCGTTGGTAAATTAATTCCTTCCGAATAATCTCCGGCATCTATCATACTAACATCTGGAGATCCTTCTTCTGTATTTTTCATAAATATAGGCATTTCTGATAAGGGAGTAATGGAATCAAGAACTACTCTATCAAACTCACCAGATAAAATCTCGTTTGTCATCTTTTCATATACTAACTTCTTATTTATATTTAAATATAGAAATTTGACTAGATTATTTTCTATTGCTGGTTGAAAATCAAATCCAAGTTCTCTTGCTTGGATTAGGAGTCCTTCAACTTTTTTATCTAATGTAAGATACAAGCATCTTTCTTGGTTTTTTACTCCTTCATATAGGAATTGAAAACAAAAAATACTTTTACCTCCACCAGGTGGGCCAGAAACAAGAGTTATTGAACTTTTTGGTAAACCTCCTTGAATTATAACATCAAGACCTTCAACACCTGTTTTAATTCTATTCATTTTTACCTCTCCAAATTTATTAAATTTAGTGATCCCAGACATCAATATAATATGTAACAGCACATATATTATTTTATCTTTCGTCATTATCTTTTTTAAAAAAATTTGAATTTTACAGTGTTTTTTTAGCAATAGACAAGGCATGTATAGAAATATTTATATAGTAACAAATATAAAAATAATAATGGATAAAATTATTATTGGGAAAGTATATGAGAAAGAAAAACAAAAATATCTGGATCTGGCTTCAAAACGATAAACTAGTTAAAGCTATATTATGCATTGATGACGGGACTTTAAAAATATATGATGAAAACGATAACTTAATATTAAGAAGGACAGGTTTAAGTAAACTTCAAGTTAAACAAATTGAAAATACAATAATAAAATATGGAGCTAAAAAACTTAGTGAACATGCTGAACCATTCAAATTTTTGTAAAAACAATATTTAATAATTATTAACAAATACACGTTTTTCAGGATGGATTATCACACCCTGTTCTGAAATCTCCATCATAACTATCTTTTTTTGGTGTTTACCATCTCTCATTTTTAAAATTTCAATTGCATTTTCTCTAAAATCTTCTTTTTGAAAATTATAAAGAACAATAATACCATCTGCAAGGAATTCTTCAATTCCAGATTCACTAAAACGTGAAGGTATTGGATCTGTTTCAGTTATTAAAAAAGAAGTAGCACCCGTCTCTTCAAAGAAACCAAATAATTGTTGAAGATAAATTCTATAGTTTTTATCTTTTGTAACGGAAGCCTCAATAATTGCAGTTAAGGAGTCTACTGCTATTACATCAGGTTGAAAATCTTTTGGAATCACAAGTGGTTTTATTTTATATGATAGTTCAGTTGCAGATCCAGATCCACCTATTGAACCGAATTTCATTCTTAGAATATCTAGAGGATTAATTTTCTGAATTAAAAGATCACCGTTCTCAATGAATCTATTAACATCCCAACCAAATTTATTCATACTTTTTACAATTCGTTCCTGGCTTTCTTCAAAACTTACATACATGCATTTTTTACCTTTTGAAACAAGATTAAAAGATATTTGTCTACAGAGTATACTTTTTCCAGTTCCTGGACCACCAGCTACTAATACAGAATTTCCTAATGGGATTCCGCCTCCTGCAAATAATTCATCAAAGCCCCTAATTTCTGTTCTAAGTACCCCCTCCCGTTTATCATTTCTAATTTCAATATTTTCGTGCACATGTGAATTTTCATTAATATGCATATCATTTTCGTCCATGGTTATTTTCCTTTTTATTACTAAACTTATATTAATTAAAATATTAACTTCTAACAAACATCATTATATTCTTTTTAGCTATATATTGAAGCAAATAAAAAAACTTTCTTATGATTTTTGGAAAATTAAGAAATAACTGCTCCAGCACCTACTTGGGTCCCAATTTCAATTATTGTAAGTCTTAAATCTATGTTTTTTGTACCTGGCGTAATAATTACTCTGTCAGGAGATGTTGATGTATCTACTTGAACATTTAAATATCCATTATCATGGTATTCCCATAATAAACCACGAGTAGTATTGATAAATGAATGATTCCATGCATCTGGGTAGTCAGTATATATCTGAACAAAGTTTGCTGTTCCCTGATGTTCATAATAAGTTGTATAATTTGTTCGAATGTAACTTTCTTTATATCCACCAGTTATATTTTTTCCTGGAATTCCTCTGAATAGTGGAATATCCCAGTTTATTTCTATATCATTTGTATAATTTACTATATTCATAGCAGGAAAAACCCTCATTACTTCTCCGTCAGTTTGTTTAAGTATAATTCCTCCTCCTTCAAGAGCATAAATTATTTTAGTAGCATCCAAGTAATAATAGTTAAATGCTTCATATTTAATTGAGGTTAATGGGATACCTGATGGAAAATCAGCTGGTGCTGGTTGGATATTTATTTTATAAGGTCCTGATGAATCTTGATCTATAATAGAAATTTGACCTGCAGATCTTTGTGATATAAAATAAGGCAATTCTCTGCTGCCCATTGTTATTGGAGAGGATGTTGAGGTATATGCAGTATATTTTGGATTACCACTTTCTTCGTTGATTATTCCCATTGTAGATTGTATTTCTATTACCGATTTCAAATTTGAAAATTGATTGGAAACCTGATCCATATGGTCTGCTTCTCTATCTTTCATTATTTCTGGAACATAATAAAGTTGTATAAATGATAAAATTATTGCTACAAGTGCTACCATTAAAAGTGCTTCAATTACTCCTGCTACTGCGCACTGATTATTAAAGAAATGTCTATGTTTCATCTCTCCATCTTCACCCTTCAAATATCAATATATATAAACTGTAACTTATAGTTTTCTTATTATTATGTCAAATTGTAAAACCGGCAATATATTGTTTTTAATTAAGTAAATCTTAAGAAGAATAATTAGTTCCTATTTTCAAATTTCTAGATTTTAATCTATATCTATTACAATTTGGAGGCTAGTAAATATGGATATGACTTTTGCGGAAAAAATACTTGCAAAATATTCAGATTTAAAGGAGGTTGCTCCAGGCCAAATTGTAACTGTTCATCCTGATCATCTTTTGACTCATGATAATACAGCTGCTATTATTCAAAAGATAAAACCTGAGTTAAATAAATATGGTATTTATTCAAAAACTCTGCCAATTATAGTTCTTGATCATGTTATTCCTGCCTCATCTGAAAAAACAGCTAATAACCATAAGATTATTAGGGAATTTGTAAAAAATAATGAAATTAAGAATTTTTTTGATATTGGTTTTGGTATTTGTCATCAGTTAGTCATTGAGAAGGGACTTGCACTTCCTGGAAAATTACTTCTTGGTTCTGACTCGCATACGTGTTCTTATGGTGCAATTGGGGCCTTTTCATCTGGTATTGATAGAACTGAAGCAGCCTCACTTTTACTCACGGGTGAGACTTGGCTTAAGGTACCTAACAGCATTAAAATGGTTTTAACAGGTAAATTGAATCCTGGAGTATATTCAAAAGATGTAATATTACATATTATTGGTGATATTTCAGCATCTGGTGCAAACTATTGCTCTGTAGAGTTCCATGGTGATGTTAGGAATTTCTCTATAGATGATAGATTTACAATTGCAAATATGGGTATTGAGATGGGTGCAAAAAATACTTTGTTTTTTTGTGATAATGTTACAAAAGAATATCTTAATCTTATTGGAATTCCTGATTCATCATACAGTCCAATAGATGCTGATAAAGATGCAAAATATTATAAGGAATTTAAATACAATTTAACTGAGATTTCTCCAGTAGTTGCTTGCCCTCATACTGTTGATAATGTTAAACCTATTGCAGAAGTTTCTGATATAGAAATTCAGCAATGTTTGATAGGAACATGTACAAATGGAAGACTTTCAGATTTGAAGGTTGCTGCTGATATACTAAAAGGAAAAACGATTAATTCAGGTGTCAGATTATTAATCTTACCTGCTTCAAAAGATATCTTTGAGAAAGCACTAAATTCTGGAATTATCGAAATACTTGTTAAAGCAGGCGGAGTATTACTTCCACCTGGATGTGGTCCTTGTCTGGGTGCCCATCAAGGAGCTCTTGCACCTGCTGAGAGATGTCTAAGTACTGCAAATCGAAACTTTAAGGGACGTATGGGTTGTAAAGAAGCAGAAATTTATCTTGCTAGTCCTGCAACAGTTGCTGCGTCTGCTCTTTATGGTAAAATTACTGATCCTAGAGCGGTGATAAATAAATGAACATTTGGAGATATGGTGATAACATAGATACAGATATGTTATTTCCTGGAAAATATGTTTATATATGTAGCATTCCTGAGGAAATCAAACCTCATCTTTTAGAGGATCTTGATCCTTCATTTTCAAAAAATGTAAAAAAAGGAGACATAATTATTGCCGGAATAAATTTTGGATGTGGTAGTTCACGTGAACAACCTGCAATAGGTTTAAAATCTGTAGGTATCAAAGCTGTTGTGGCATTAAGCTTTGCAAGAATTTTTTATCGAGCAGCAATTAACCAAGGTCTAGTTCTTATTGAATGCCCTGAAGCAGTAAAATTTTATTCAGATGGTGATAATGTCGAGATTGATATGGATAATGGTAAAATTATTGTTGGAGCTAAGACCTTTTCATTTCCAAAGTTGCCAGAGCAAATTATTGCTATAAGAGATGCTGGAGGTTTACTTGAATATACGAGAAAAAAATTGAAAAAGAAGTAATTTTTTATATCTATGGTTCAAAGCTCATATGTTTTTTTTCGATATGGCTTTTACTTATTCTTCTGTATTCTGCAGCATTTAAACGTGCTTTTTCCCTAATTTTTTTATCTTGTTTCATTATTTTTCCTGGAATACCAATGACTAAACTGTTTTCAGGGACCTCCATATATTCTCTGACAAGAGCATTGGCTCCAATAATTGATCCTTTTCCGATTTTTGCACCATTGAGTATTGTTGAGTGAATTCCAATAAGACAATCATCCTCAATTGTTGCGCCATGTATCATTGCGCAATGTCCGATTGTAACATTTTTCCCAATTCTTACAGAATGATCTAAATCACAATGTATTACGCAGCAGTCTTGGACATTTGAACCATCACCAATTGTTATAGAACTTTCATCTCCCCTAATTACTGCACATGGATAAATACCACAATTTTTACCAATTTTTACATTACCAATTATTACTGCAGTTTTTGCAACGAAGGATGACTTGTGAATTTCTGGTTTCATTTTTTATTACCACGTTTTTGGAAATAATGATGTTATATTATAATTTATGTTCAACTTTTTTAGATGTTTCTTTAAAATTATTTCTTTTAATTATTAATAGAAAGATAGAAATACAACTTTAAGGATATAAATTAAAAATATTTGTAGGGGGACCAGCATAAAAGGTAGGTATCGTATGCTAAAACTTGTTATTAGTAAATATAAGAAGTTTTACATGATTTTTGTGATTCTTTTACTGTTTCTTAGTTTTTATAATTTTCCAACTATCGCTAATGAAAGGGGACGACCAGATCTAATAATATATGATGTAGATCTTCCGGGTAATCCACCTGGTTATATATCAGAGGGAGATGAAGTTGAATTTATTGTAAAAATTAAAAATATTAAAGACCCAGACACTGGTGAATATGGAAATATCTCTACAGGAATAGAAATTGTTGTTGCACTTTTTATTGATAATTCTCTTGTTATTACTAATTCAACAAATGAAGGTCTAAATGTTGATGAAATAAAGTTTGTAAATTTAAGCTGGATAGCTGATTTGGATTCTAATACTAAACGTAAAATAACAATAGAAGTTGATTATCCTCCTCCCGGTAATGTTAAAGAAATCTATGAAGATAACAATTTTTGGGATGGTTTTATTTATGTATCTGAAAAAATCCCTGGATTAGAAATTATAAATATTGATATTCCCCAGAATATCATAGTTAATGAAACAGTGACAATTAAATCAACTATTAAAAATAGTGGAGGAGCCACTAACGATACCATTTATGCCAAACTAAATTCTAGTGTAGACGGTGAGGTTCAAACACTAACTAGATCTAGAAGTTTATCTCGAAATAAAACCCATAACTTTTCATTTAATTGGAAACCATCACAATTTGGAACTCAAACTATAACAATTGATATAATATATAAAGATAAAATCCATGATTTCGTAGAGATTTCTGTAAATGTTGAAGTAAAATATTTACAATGGTGGAATAAAAACTGGCATTACAGACATTTTGTTTCTGTAGAGGGAAGTGGAAATGTTGAAGTATCAATAAATTTTACAAAATTATTAAACAATTTAGGTGTTTTTTCTCAATCATTTGAAAATGAAACATTAAGAATTGTTGAATATTCTCCTGATGGGAATTTTATTAGTGAAGTTTTAAAATATATTTTTAAAGAAAGTGGAAGTTTTGATAGTGTAACTAGTGCATCTGGAAAATTACTTTGGCAAATAACTGGATCTTCTTTTGAAAAATTCTACTGTATCTATTTTGATGTATCTGCCAATCTTGGTCTAAGAACCATTTTGGGAGAAACTGATATGAGTGTGTCGGGGAATGCAAGTGTAGGTGAATTTGGTTTTGTAGATGGCTGGGGTATAGAATCAGTAAGTCCAATTGATGGCAGTTTTACCCCTATTGGCGAATTAATAAATATTTCTGTTACAACTAATGCTAGAGCAGAAAATGTAACAGCATATATTTTCTTGAAGAATAATCTAAGTGTAAATTTTTACATCTATCTTTTCAATGTTCAAGATAATACAATCTGGAAATCTGATGATTTTTCCTTTGATAAGGATGGAGATTGGACAATTATAATTTCTACAAGGGATTGGGCAGATTACGATGCACCAGAAGTAAAACAAGCTTTTTTTGTTGGAAAACCAGATGTTGAAATCAAAAATATATCCTTTTCCACTATTTGGACTAAAATATCTCCAAAGATTTACATAAACGATACAGTCAATATTACTGCTGGCTTGGCTAGTTATGATGCTAATGTTGAGGACGTTAATGTATCTTTAAAAATATCTGATTTTAAAACAAAAAAGACAATATATGAACAATACACCGAAACGACGATTTATATGGGTATAGCAAACTACGTTTCCTTTAGTTGGAATGCAAAAATATCTGGCAAGTTCAATGTCACAATAACACTTGATTCGGAAGATCTAATTGATGAAAAAAACGAGAAAAATAACAAATTGACAGAACCAATAACTGTTAATCAGATACCTGATTTAGCAATTGTAGATATAAAGTTACCATCTATTGAAATTAGCGAATTTGATAAAGTAAAAATTGACATTGTAGTAAAAAACATGGGTTTGGGTGATGCGACAGATTATGAACTCAAGCTTTACATTGAAGAAGAGCAAGGATTAATGAAATATGTTAATGAAGTTAATAGTGAGTTAATAAGTGTTAAATCAAACTCTAGCAAGAAATTTGATTTGTATTGGAATTCTGCTATAATAGGTACATGGTTGGTTGGTGCAAAAATACTTGTTAATGATACAAACAGAGACGCTGATATTACAAATAATCGATTTCTATGTGATAATATTTTAAGAGTTAATCCGGTTGAGAGGGATCCTCCATTTATTTTGGATGTTATAGTTGAACCAAAAAATCAAGAACAAGGTAGTTCAGTTTCAATAGCAGCTATAGTTACCGATGACACTGGGTTATATTCCGTGTCTGTTAACATAACAAATCCAAAAGGAATAATATACATTATTAATATGGGGAGAACAGTTCATGATGAGTTTAGAGTTACATTTACTGATACTAATGAAGTCGGAATATACTCATTTAAAATAATTGCTGTTGATAAAACAATTCATAGAAATACAGCAACAAGGCAAGGTGATTTCACAATATACAAAGAGTCTATAGATCCAATTATCTCATTTTTTGATGCTGAACCAAGAGTTCAGTTAAAAGGTGAATTTGTAGACATTATTTGTTTAGCATCTGATAATGTCGAGATAAAAAGTCTAATTGTATCAATTACTACTCCTTCTATTGAAATTTACAAAAGAAATTTAGAATTTGTTTCTGAAGATAAATATGCTTATTCAAGTACTTATGAAACCTCTGGGAAATATTTATTCAGTATAGAAGTTAGCGATAAAGCAAACAATGTTGTAAACACAGTTGACAAGGCTTTTTGGATAACATCAGATTTCGAAGATATTGATGATGATGGTATGCCTAATTGGTGGGAGGAAAGATACAACTTAGATCCAGAGGACCCCAATGATGCTAAATCTGATCCTGACGAAGATGGATATACAAACCTTGAGGAATATGAATTTGGTAATAATCCTAAAAAAGATATTTTTTCTGAAAATGCTGTATATAGAATAAAAGAAAATTCATTATATCTTTCTGGATCTATTGTTATGTTCTTTATAATATTTCTACTTTCTATGTTTAGTAAGAGGAGGAAAATATTATGAAATTTTTTGATTTCCTTAAAAAATCATGGCTAATTATTCTTTTCATAATACTTGGACTCTGCTTGTTGATTTTCTCTTTTTATGATATTGTATTTAATATGGGTCTTATTGTAGTATCATTGCCTGCATATGTTGTACTTATTTTTCTTTTAATATTTTTAATTTTTAAAAAATCAAAAACAAAAATTGTACCAGTTGAAATGGATGTGGTTGAAGAATTTGAAAAAACATTAGAAGGTGGATTGTATCATTTCAAATGCCCGACCTGTAATGGATTTTTTGCAGTTAAAAAATCAAAGGGGGACAATAAGCAGTATGTTAAGATGACATGTCCTGATTGTGGTGCGGTTGGAGTAATTCCTCCTAATCCAGCAAGTATAGAAGATGTAATTCCTGAAAAGAAATCAATTAAAGCAAAATTCAAATGTGATATATGTAATGAAGGATTAACCATTTGGGCTGAAGGTACTGATTTATATAAAAAATTGCATGTTTATTCTTGTCCATATTGTGGTGAAATTGAAACAATGAAGAAAGTTTAAACTCTGTGCCTTACTTTAACTGCTTCACCATGATCTGATTTTTTCATTTCTTCCCCGTTCATCTGTGCTACACCGACTGCTACTAGTTTTTTATTTTTTATAACAATTACCTCATCCCCGATTCTGATTTCACTATCTGCATTTTTTATTCCTGGAGCAAATATAGAACCAATTAATGTGAAATCATCATATATTTCAACCCAATACTTTTTAGAATCTAGTAATTTTTCTGCTCCACTAATTGTTAGAGAAATAAGCCCTCTTTCCTTTGTAATCATTCCAAGTTGAGTGTTGTTTTTTATAATTTTTTGATAGGGATATTTCCCCTTAATAAAAGCATCTTTTAACAGATTATAGGCAATTTTCTCACCGAACTGATATATTGCAAGTGATTCTATATCTTCTCTTGCTCTTTTTTGAAGTTTTATTTTATCAAATCTGTTTACCTGTATATTTAGAGTAGTAAATAGATTTTCAAGTGATTCTTTTGATGTAGGTTTATTCTCACATGTTACAATGGGTTTATTGAGAATGGATCTTATAAATTCGTTTAAATCTTCTGGTAAGTGTGAAATTGTTATTTCATATTTGTTTTGTTTTAGATACTTAGATAAAAGACCTGATATCATCTTTTTTTCTTGCTCGTCCCAAATACCCGTGACTGGTATATCATAGGACGATGGAGGATAAACAAGTTCTAGGTCTCTTGGGACTAGTCCTATTGGTGATGTGATTATTAATTCATGAACAATAAGAGGATTTTTTGTTGTAAATATTTTTTCTCTGAATAGCTTGTGAGATTTTGAAAATGAGTATGGTTTTTTAGCTGAGCATGGAAGAAGTAGCAATATTTTTGCTGAATTTGGTTTTTTGTATATATTAATTAGTCTTTCTTGAAATCGTTTTATCTCAGGTCTAGTTAACGCTTCGCCAGATGTAGCAATAAGTTTGCTTTTACTTTGTAAAGGTGTTCTTTTCTCTAAATATTCGTAATGGTTTCTGTCTAGATTTCTAATAATTGCTGTTAAATTAGGATCTGCTTTTATTCTATTTTCAACTAGATTTCTTAAATTTTCCTGTAAAATTGCATTTCTAACATGTTTGATTTCCTTATTTAATGCATAGTAATTATGATTTAGAATTTCATGAAAATTCATTTCTTTTGGTTTTTTATTTGTTTTACTGCAAACTGGGCAGTTGCATGGATTTTCCTCTAAATCATTTTTATTAAATAGTCCAATTTCAAAGAGTAATGTGTTGTTTCTTGCTGAAATAATTGCAGATGTTGAATCAAATAAATCGATTCCAATATATGTTAAAAGTGCTAGATTTGTTGGATTACCTACACCTGGAAGATAGATTGCTTTTTGATATCCAATTTCTTCTCTGAGATTTACTATAAAATCTACAATTTTTTTAGGTTGATTAAGGATTTGTTGCGCATTTTCAACAATAAAAAGCGGATCATATTTTTCCTTTATTTTTTGAATTAATAGTTTTCCTACAAATTTCAATGTAGGTTTTTTTGTTTTTTTATTTTCATTTGTAATAAGTATATTTGCAAATTCTGGGGCTTTAAAACGTTGAGTATCTAAAAAGAGGAGGTTTGGTGTTATGATTTTTATGTCATTTATTTTTATTTCTCCGATTCTACCCGGGCCATCTCTTTTTTTAACACTAAATTCCATTAATTGGAGATATGCACTTTCATTTAAAGAATATTTAGTTGATTTTTTTCTTAATTTAATTCATTTATTTTATATGCAATTTGAAATTCTAAAACATTTTATATGTAAAATATTAACTAATTAGTCAGATTCTCTTAAATTTAATAATTACTCTTTGTTAACTATTGCTACCAGTTATTGGTTATTGTAAAGTCAATAGACATCGGTAACATTTTCATAAGGAGAGACGGCATTACCTGATATTCTATAATCAAAGAGATTCCCTCCTATTTTCGTGGATTATCCCTCAGCAAATAATGTTACCGATTTTGGTTGACTTTACAGTTATGTAACATTTAAATATCCTATACCTGATGATAATATTGGAGGAGGCGTCAAAATATGGACAGACAGAATGGCTTGTTGAATAAAACTCTTATTATCGGAGTGATAATTTTATTTATTGGAACAGCTGTTATACCAAGTATTAGTGGATATAATAAAAAAACAAACATTTATTCAGAAAGAGAAGTTACTTATATTTCTCCCTTGAATGATGATTATATTAATGCTTATTGGAAGTTTGATGAATGCAGTGGAAATACTTTAGTAGATTCTTCTGTTCCTCATTATAATGGAACAATATTTGGAGCTACATGGACTACTAATGGCTATTCAGGAAGTTGTGGCCTAATTTTTGATGGAGTAGATGACTATGTTAATTTTAGCTCTTATGCTGCAGAATTATTTTTTAATAAAACTGATGATTTTATAATTTCATTTTATTTTAAATCAACAGGAGAAGGTCTTATTTATTCTGCAACTGCTCCATGGGGATTTAATCCAGAA
>DAOVGR010000014.1 GCA_030672305.1 Thermoplasmatales archaeon
ATTAACTCTTAAAAAGATTTTATTAGCTCTGCAATTTTTTCTCGTTTGTCCTTCTCGTTAGGTAAAGCAATAGATGCTCTCCATCTCTTTGTTTCATCAGGCAAATAATAAACACATGAGATTGCAACAAACTCATTCTCCCCTACAGGAGTTACTACCCTTCTTTTAGAAATTTCAATAAAGCTATTTCTTCCAAATTTAACCTCTTTAGATTTTAAGGTCTCAAATTCTACCATTTTACACTTCCTCCCTCGAAGGTGCTAGATATCTAATGTTACACTATCTTAATACTAATTAATATACTTATGTATAATAGGTATTAGAAGATTATTCAAAAAAATAAGTAAAAAAGGTGGATTTATTTTTTCAATCCGGCCTCTTTTTTTAATAATTCAACTTTATCTGTTTTCTCCCAGGTAAAATCTGGATCATCACGGCCAAAGTGACCATAAGATGCTGTTTTGTGGAATATTGGTCTTCGCAAATCTAGATGCTTTAGAATATCACTTGGTTTCAATGGGAAAAACTCTCTAATAAGGTCTTCTATTTTACTAAGAGGTATCTTATTTGTGCCAGAACAATCAATATTTACTGAAACGGGTTCAGCGACTCCAATTGCATAAGCAAGTTGGATTTCACATTTATCAGCAATGCCAGCAGCAACTATGTTTTTAGCAGCATAACGAGCTGCATAAGCTGCACTCCTGTCAACCTTTGAGGGATCTTTACCAGAGAAAGCACCACCACCATGACGACCGACACCGCCATAGGTATCAACTATGATTTTACGACCGGTAAGTCCTCCGTCAGCATATGGTCCACCACGGACAAATGCACCAGTTGGGTTAACATGGAAAATTGTATCTTTATCTATCCATTTATTACATACAGGTTTTATGACTTTTTCAATAATATCTTTTCTAATTCTGTTATGTGCTATGCCGCCATCATGTTGGGTGCTTACAACAATTGTGTCAGCTCTCAATGGTTTTCCTTTTTCATCATATTCAATTGATACCTGTGATTTACCATCTGGTCGAAGGTAGGCAACTTCTCCTTTTTTTCTGACTTCTGCAAGTTTTTTTGTAAGTTTATGTGCAAGAGCAATTGGTAGTGGCATTAGTTCTTTTGTTTCATTACACGCATATCCATACATCATTCCTTGGTCGCCTGCACCTTGCTCTTTATGAAGTCCATCTCCCTCAGTAACTCCTTGAGAGATATCTGGGCTTTGTTCTGTGATCTGAATCCAAACAGAGCATGTTTCCCATTCAATACCGTACTCTGCATGTGTGTATCCAATTTCTTTAATAGTATCTCTGACTGTACTTGGAATATCAATATATGCTTTTGTTGTCATTTCACCAAAAACCATTACGCCTCCATTCTTAGTTCCAGTCTCAACTGCTACTCTTGAAAATTTATCTTGACTTAATGCCTGATCTAAAATTGCATCTGATATCAGGTCACACATTTTATCTGGATGACCTTCAGTTACTGATTCTGAACTAATTAGTATCTTTCTTTTAGTCATATTTTCACCTACAATATACAACTTAGCCTCCAAATTAGTGGAATGTATGAAACTAAAACCTGGTTATTAACTTTTTTAAAATGGGGAATAAAAAAAAAAGTAGATTAATTATTCATCAATTTTCCTTGTTACCCAAGTTTTATCATCAAGAGCATCATAAATAGCTTCGTCAGATATATCTTCAATAGTTTGCTTATCTGACAAGACACTTCTAATTCTTTTATTTTCATCTTTTGCATATTTTAATATAATGTCTTTTCTAATAACCCAATAGTGAGTTCGCCATTCTCTACCATCATATAGTGTTGTCTCTTCTCTTTCTGTTGTAAGCATTCCTTCTTCTTCTAAAATATAAAACAATTGTCTATCTTCAGGGTCTAAAACATTGTCAATAACTCGGTCTTGAAAACCAAAAATATCCATTACGAAACCTGCATCTCTTCTTGCTTCCCCAATATTAATTCCAACTCTATTTGCTATTGCTTTTGATAAATCATCAAGTGTTATAATGTTCATAATCTATACACCCTCTTCTTGTATTATTGCATAAAATTGTATTGCACTACTATTGTGTTTGTTCTCATATATATAGTTTTTGGTTATTTCTCCTTTTAAAATTGAAAAAAATCGATAAAAATAGCTGAAAATGGCGTAAATTATAAATACGTAAAGATTCCTAAGATTTAATTGATGAAGCAAGAAAACATATTAAAGAAGTTTTCTGGTGAATGGCTTTTGTTATTCAACGATGAAATAGTAGATCATAGTGCTAACGTTGAAGATATACTAAAATTGGCTGAAGAAAAATTCCCAGCAGATAAATTTCCAGACGACCAAATTAAGATATCAAAGGTATTAGATGGAAGACTAAGAGATTTTTAATATTTGAATTAAATTTTAATTTATGTGTATTAAAATATCAAAAGTATTATCTTGAGATATTCATTTACATTGCTTCTTATGTCAGAACCAATGTTTATTTTCAAATACTTTCGATATCCTGTTGTTCCCGTTAAATTCTATTATAAGGATCAAGAAACTCCTTTTATTGATGCTTTACTTGACTCTGGCGGAGATTTTATAGTAATTCCAATGCCTATTGCACGGTATCTAGGATTAAGATTAAAAAAAGCTGGTGATGTTGATACTGCAGGGGGAACAACTTCTCTCTTTAAAGCAACATTAAGCATGCTTATGGGTAATAAACAAAAAAACGCAGTCTATAACAATATTCAGATACATGTTTCTGGAAGAAATGACATACCTGTGTTACTAGGAAGACATCCAATTTTTGAAGATTATGAGATTATCTTCAAAAAACAAAAAAATCAACTTATTTTAAAGTCACATAATCCATAAATTATAAATATAGAGATTGGTATAGCGGGTAGAATACTTCACTGTTAATGTTGATTAGAGTGAGATATATAAAAATAATGATTTAAAGGTTGAGTCCCGGCCTATTATGGGCCTGTAGCTCAGCTAGGTAGAGCATCTGGCTTTTAACCAGGTGGCCAAGGGTTCGAATCCCTTCAGGCCCGCCTTCACCCTGAAAACACTAGGAGGAAGGAATATATAATGGTAAAAACAAAAACAATTGAAAAAAAACAACTTGATATTCTACAACATAAACTAGTTCCGTTTCATGTAATACTTTCTGAAAAAGAAAGAAATGAATTCTTAGAAAATTATAAGATAACACCTGATCAGTTGCCAAAAATACTACATACAGATCCAGTCGCAATTTATATCGATGCACAGCCGGGACAAATTGTAAAAATTATTAGAAAGAGCCATACTGCAAAAGAAGCAGTAGCATACAGACTTGTAGTGGAAAGTAACGAATAATAGGTGTAAAAATGAGAGAACTTATCGATTCTTTTTATAAAGAGCGTAGTATAGTTAACCACCAGATTGCATCATATAATGATTTTCTTGAGCGCAGGTTACAAAGTATTGTTGATAGTACAATAATTGGTCAAGAAGAAGAAATGGAAAGGGGTTATATCTATCCAGAAATAGAGAATTATAAAATAAAATTTGGTAAAATAACTGTTGGTAAACCAGAAGTAAAAGAAGCAGATGGTACTGTAAGAAGATTAACCCCAATGGAAGCACGCTTAAGAGATTTAACTTATGAAGCGCCAATATCTTTAGAATTTATCCCTGTAAAAGATGATGTTGAGTATGATCCTGAGGAAGTAAGAATCGGTGAGCTTCCGATTATGATTAAATCAAAGGCCTGCAATCTTGCAAGGCACAGTATTGAAGAGAAAAAAGGTCATGAGCTCTCAGACGAAGAAACAAAAAAAGAACTTCAGCAGATGCAAGAAGATGTTTTAGATCCAGGTGGGTACTTCATTAGTAATGGTACAGAAAGAGTTCTTATTACAGTTGAAGATCTTGCACCTAATAGAGTTCTTGTTGAAAGATCAAGCAGATATGGTAGAGATATAGAGGTTGCCAAAGTATTCTCTCAAAAGGAAGGGTATCGTGCTTTAACGGTTGTTGAAAAGAAAAATGACGGCATGCTTATGGTATCTCTTCCAACAACTTATGGGCAGATTCCCTTAATGATACTCTTAAGAGCACTTGGAATGGAAGATGATGAAGAAATCGTTGATGTAATAAGTGTAGATCCAAAGATGGAACCTTATGTTCTTGCAAACATAGAAGAATGCGCTAATGAGTATGGTATAACAACTAAAGAAGACGCTATTGCCTATCTCGGGAAAAAATTTGCTGGAGGCCAAGCAAAAGAGTATCGTGTTAAAAGAGTCGAGACCTTGATGGATAAGAATCTTTTACCTCACCTTGGTAATGAATCTGTGGATCGTCTTACCAAAGCAATTTTCATGGCGCGTATGGGAATGGCGGTATTAGAGCTTGCTCTTGGAAAAAGAGAAGAAGATGATAAGGATCATTATGCAAATAAAAGATTGAAGCTCGCAGGGGACCTTATGGAGGATCTATTCCGTGTTGCTTTTACAGCTCTCTGTAAGGACCTTAAATATCAAATTGAAAGGATCCATGCAAAAGGAAAAGAAATAAAAATTAGTTCATCACTTAGATCAGATGTTTTGAGTCAACGTATCCATCACGCTTTAGCTACAGGTAATTGGGTAGGTGGCAGAGCAGGAATATCGCAACTTCTTGATAGAACAAGTAATTTAGCAGTTCTCAGTCACTTAAGAAGAGTAACGTCGCCTCTAACTAGATCACAACCTCATTTTGAAGCACGTGATTTACATTCTACACAATGGGGTAGGCTTTGTCCTAATGAAACTCCCGAAGGGCCCAACTGTGGCCTTGTAAAAAATCTTGCCCTAACTGTCGAAATAGCTGAAGGATTCTCAGAAAAAGAAGTTGAAAATATGCTTAAGGATTTGGGAATAAGAGATATTACTAAAAAATCAACTGGCGCTAGAGTTTATCTTAATGGAGATCTTATTGGGATGTATCCCGATGGCAAAGAATTAGCTCAAAAACTTAGAGAGAGACGAAGAAAAGGACTTCTAAATAACGAGGTAAATGTTGCTTATTACGAAGAAGCAAATGACTTAATCGTAAATTGTGACTGTGGTAGACTCAGAAGGCCACTTGTAATCGTTGAAAATGGTAAACTATTATTGACAAAGAAATATGTCAGTGATCTCTTAACAGGTAGAAAGAGATGGGTAGATCTTATAAATGAAGGTATTATGGAATACGTTGATGCTGAGGAAGAAGAAAATACCTTAATTGCACTAAAAGAAGAAGATATTACATCAGATTATACACATATGGAAATGGACCCAATATGCATACTTGGCATAGGAGCATCTCTTGTTCCTTATCCAGAACATAATTCTTCCCCAAGAATTACAATGGGTGCGGGAATGGGAAAACAATCCTTAGGTTTTGGAGCAGCAAACTATCGAATAAGACCAGATACTAGAGGACATCTACTACATTATCCTCAAGCACAAGTTGTTCAAACTCATCCTGTTAAGTATATTAAATTTACAGAAAGACCCGCAGGTCAGAATCTAGTTGTTGCAGTAGCATCCTATAAGGGATATAATATGGAAGATGCATTGGTGATGAACAAGGCTAGTATAGAAAGAGGAATGGGACGTAGTAGTTTTTTTAGAACATATAGCAGTGAAGAAAAAAGATATCCTGGTGGACAAGAAGATCACTTTGAAGTTCCCGATCCTGACTGTAGGGGTGTCAGAAGCGAGGAAGCATATGTAAATCTTGGTGAAGATGGTCTTATTTCACCAGAATGTGGTGTAAAAAGCTCAGATGTTCTAATAGGAAAAACCTCTCCACCCAGATTTCTAGAAGAACCAACAGATTTTCTTACACCACAGAAAAGAAGAGAAACATCTGTAACAGTTCAACATGGTGAGGGAGGAACTGTTGATAAAGTAATGCTTTCTGAATCAGTTAATGGTTCAAGAATGGTAAAGATTACAGTTCGTGAAGAACGAATTCCTGAATATGGTGACAAATTTGCATCAAAACATGGACAGAAAGGAGTTATCGGACTATTAGTATCTCAGGAAGATATGCTATTTAACGAGCAAGGAATTACCCCTGATTTAATAATTAATCCACATGCAATTCCAAGTAGAATGACCGTTGGCCATGTTCTTGAAATGATAGGCGGAAAAGTTGGTGCTTTAAACGGTAGAATTGTTGACGGTACTGCTTTTAGTGGAGAGTCTGAGGAAGTTTTAAGAAAAGCCTTAGTGGAAAATGGATTTAAACATAATGGTAAAGAATTGCTGTACAATGGAGAAACAGGTAAACCTCTTGAAGTTGATATATTTGTTGGATGTATTTACTATCAGAAACTTCATCATATGGTAGCAGGAAAAATTCATGCTCGTTCAAGAGGTCCTGTACAAATATTAACAAGACAACCGACAGAGGGTAGGGCTAGAGAAGGAGGACTAAGGTTTGGAGAAATGGAGAGAGATTGTCTAATTGGTCATGGAGCATCAATGGTTATTAAGGATAGACTTCTTGATGAATCAGACCTTACTGTGAAATATATATGTAATACATGTGGACACGTAGCAATCCATGATAGACACGGAGCTTTGCGTTGTTCAGTTTGTGGAGATAAAGCAGATATTTATCCAATTGAAATGAGCTATGCATTCAAACTTTTAATTGATGAATTAAAATCTTTGGTCATCGCACCAAGAATAAAATTAGAATCATTAGTATAATTAAATTGAAGGTTAAAATTATGGAAAGATCAAAAAGTATTACAAAAAAAATAGGTGCTATTTCCTTTTCACTTCTTTCACCAAATGAAATAAGAAAGATGAGCGCTACAAAAGTTATAACTGCTGATACATATGATGATGATGGATTTCCAATTGCTATGGGCCTAATGGATCCCAGACTAGGTGTAGTAGAACCAGGTCTACGCTGTAAAACATGTGGACTAAGGGTAGGGAAAGACAAATGTCCAGGACATTTTGGTCATATAGATCTAGCAATGCCTGTTATTCATGTTGGCCTTGTAAAATCTATTCGTGACTGTCTTCGTGGAACTTGTAGAGGATGCGGGAAAATTTTACACACTGAAAAACAAAGAGAAGAACATATGCTAGAACTAAAAAAATATAAAGGAGAAGGACGAGATCCAACTTTTGTATTAAAACAAATAATTAAAGAATCTGTAAAATCAGAAAAATGCCCTTATTGTAGCAGAGAAGTTGGAAAGATAGAACTTGATAAACCAACCTCAATAAGAGAAAATGGGAAAAAACTTACACCATCAGAAGTAAGAGAATGGCTTGAAAAAATACCAGATGAAGATCTTCCACTTTTAGATATAGATGTCAAATCTGCGAGACCTGAATGGATGATTTTAACAGTCCTACCAGTTCCACCAGTTACAGTAAGACCATCTGTTACACTTGAATCGGGTGAGCGATCAGAAGATGATTTGACACATAAGCTTGTTGATGTTATTCGTATTAATCAACGATTACAAGAAAATAGAGATGCTGGTGCACCACAACTTATTGTTGAAGATCTTTGGGAATTATTACAATATCATATTACTACTTATTTAGATAATCAAACATCTGGAATCCCACCAGCTCGTCATCGTTCAGGAAGACCACTAAAAACACTAGCACAACGTTTAAAGGGAAAAGAAGGACGATTTAGAAGTAATCTTTCTGGAAAACGTGTTAACTTTTCTGCACGTACTGTAATTTCTCCTGATCCAAATTTAAGCATAAATGAAATCGGTGTTCCTATACAAATAGCAAGAGAACTAACAATACCCATAAAAGTAACAACCCACAATATTGAATGGTGTAAAAATCTGATTCGGCAAAAGATTAAAATTTCTGAAAATCCAGAGCAATACAATCCCGGTGTAAATTATGTAATTCGTGAAACTGAAGGAATGAAGCAACGGATAAAAATAACAGAAAAAAATGCAGAAGATGTAGCAGAAAAATTAGAAATTGGAGGGGTAATCGAAAGGCAACTCATGAACGGTGACCTTTCTTTATTTAATCGGCAACCTTCTCTTCATCGCATGTCAATGATGGCACATCGGGTTAAGGTTGTACCAAATAAAACATTTAGATTTAATTTGAGTGTTTGTCCTCCTTATAATGCAGATTTTGATGGAGATGAGATGAATTTACATCTCTTACAAGGTGAGGAAGCACAAGCTGAAGCAGAAATACTAATGAAGGTTCAAGAAAATATTTTATCCCCAAGATTTGGAGGTGCTATTATTGGAGGAATACATGATCATATTTCTGGTTGTTTCCTCCTTACACATCAAAATAAAAAGATTCCTTATGACGACGCTTCCCATATATTATCAGCTATTAAATATGAAGGTAAAAAACCTAATATAATAGAAGAAAATGGAAAAAAATATATGAGTGGAAAGGACATATTCAGTACTCTTCTACCAGATGATCTCAATTTGGAATATAGAGCTAAAACATGTTTGAACTGTGAGGTTTGTACAGCTCCAAAATGTCCAAATGATGCATATGTAATTATTAAAAATGGTATGTTAAAACAGGGAACAATAGACGAACATAGTATAGGTGCTTTTAAGGGAAAAATTTTAGATAGAATCATCAGAGATCATGGAATGAATTCAGGTAGAGAATTTATCGACAATGTTACAAGGATGGGAATAAATTCTATTACAATATTTGGCTTTACTACAAGCATTGATGATGAAGATATCCCCGAAGAAGCAAAGAGGCAGATACAAGAAGGATTAGAAAAAGCTATGAATAAAATCAGAAGTCTTGTTAAAGCCTATGAAAATAATGAACTAGAATCTCTTCCTGGAAGAAGCCTTGAAGAAACTTTAGAGATGGAAATAATGAGAGTTACAGGTAGAGCAAGAGACATGGCTGGTGAAATAGCAGGTAAACACCTTGGACTGAATAATAGTGCAGTCATAATGGCTAAATCTGGTGCTCGTGGTTCAATGCTTAACCTTTCACAGATGTCAGGATGTGTAGGACAACAAGCTGTTCGAGGTGAGAGAA
Organism: Thermoplasmatales archaeon; assembly: GCA_030672305.1. Taxonomy (GTDB): domain Archaea; phylum Thermoplasmatota; class E2; order DHVEG-1; family DHVEG-1; genus SG8-52-3. The sequence continues at coordinate 9,076 of DAOVGR010000014.1, forward strand.
TTCATAGGGGTTATCAATACAGAACCTTACCACATTTCAAAAAGGGAGATCTTGGTGCAAGAGCAAAGGGATTTGTTGCATCTTGTTATAAAACAGGACTTAATCCAACAGAATATTTCTTCCATTCAATGGGTGGACGAGAAGGTTTAGTTGATACTGCAGTACGTACTTCAAGATCAGGTTATATGCAAAGAAGATTGATTAATGCTCTTGAAGATGTTAAGGTAGAAAATGACAAAACTGTTAGACATTCTGGTGGCCAGATAATACAATTTATTTATGGAGAAGATGGAATAGATCCTGCTAGAAGCAGTGGTGGAAATGCTGTAGATGTAGATCGAATAATAACTGATATTAAAGAGGAGATGTGATGGCTAAAAAACAAACAAAAAAACAAGTAAAAAACAAAACTAAAATTAAAAAGATTATCTTAAAAGATACTACTGCAAAAAAAACAGTAAAAAAAGAAAAAAAGACTAAAAAACAAACAAAAATATCACCTAAAAAATCCCCACAAAAAAAGACTTCACCCAAAGAGAAAATAGAAAAGATTAGAAAAAAGAAAAAGGCTGAAGTAAAAACTACAAAAAAGCCTAAACAAAAAGAAAAAAAGTTGGTAGTTAAAAGAGAAACTCCACCACCAAAACACCCAAAACCAATTGAGGAATCTCCTGAACATAAAAAAATTAGATCAGAGATTAATAAGATTCTAGATGGTAGATTTCTTCCTTTAGCAATACTTGATGATATTATTTCTAAGGTCTCAGAAGAACAAAAACTTCAATCTAAATTAAAAGTTATAATTTCTAAATCCCTTGCAGAATATGATAAAAATGCTGTTGATCCATCTGAAGCTTGTGGTATAGTTGGAGCTCAGAGTATTGGAGAACCTGGTACTCAAATGACAATGAGAACATTTCACTATGCTGGTGTTGCAGAGATTAATGTTACTTTAGGACTTCCTAGACTAATTGAAATTGTAGATGCAAGATCAATTCCTTCCACACCTATGATGAATATATATTTGCGGGATGAATTCAGACTAAATTCTGATCTTGCAAAAGAAGTAGCCAATCAGATAGAAATTACACGTTTAAATAGTATAGCAGATATTGAGACAGACCTAACAAATTTAGTAATTTATGTTAAGCCAAATATGAAAACATTAAAAAATAAAAATATATCAATTAAGGAAGTAGGGGAAATAATTAAAAAAATTAGAGGAATAGATGCAAAAATTGATAAAGATAGTATAAAGATATCTTTGGATGATCCTAGTTATAAAAAACTTTTAGATGTAAATGAAACATTAAAGGATTTAAAAGTAAAAGGAATAGATGGTATTAAGCGTATTATTATACGAAATGAACCAAAGGAAGGATATGTTATTTATAGTGAAGGGAGCAACTTGGAAAAGGTTTTGCAAGTAGAAGGTGTTGATCCCTATAGAACAACAACCAATGATATACAGGCTGTTGGAAGAACCCTTGGGATAGAAGCTGCTAGAAACATGATTATACAAGAAGCTCATAATACTTTATCAGAACAGGGTTTAAATGTTGATTTAAGACACATTATGCTTGTTTCAGATGTAATGACTGCTGATGGAACTATAAGAGCTATTGGCAGACATGGTGTAAGTAAAGAAAAGGAATCAGTGCTTTCTCGTGCTGCTTTTGAAATAACTGTTTCTCATTTATTACAAGCCGCCAGAAGAGGTGAAACCGATAAACTCGGGGGTGTTGCAGAAAACATTATTGTAGGACAACCTGTTAACCTTGGAACTGGTGCCGTAGAACTCGTCATGAAAAGAAGTAAAAAGAAGGAATAAAAAAATGGTAGATATAGATAAGATTTTAAAAACTACAGTAAAGAAAGGAACGGTAAAGATTGGTACTAAGGAAACTAAAACATCCATTAACGATGGATCCGCAAAACTTGTTGTTATGGCCAAAAATTTTCCGTACTTTATAGAAATCGATAAACTTGCAAAAAAGAAAAAAATACCAGTCTATAACTTTAATTCAAACGCTATTGATCTTGGTTATACCTGTGGAAAGGCTTTTGCAGTATCTGTTTTTGCAGTTCTAGAAGAAGGCGGATCAAATATACTTAACCATATTAAAAAAAGGTAGTTGCTCATGGCTGACATAATGCTCTCAAATGAAGAAATGCAGTACATAAATATGGCAAGTAATGTAACTAAAACCTATATCCTGGATTGTTTAAGTATTGAAGATAGAATCATTTTTATTGTTAAAAAAGGACAACTTGGTGCAGCTATTGGTATCAAAGCAAAAAATTTGGAAAAACTTCGTTCCCTTTTTAAAAAGACAATAAAATTTGTAGAATTTGATGAAGATAAAGAGAGATTTATTATTAATCTTTTTAAACCTTACAAAATAAACAATGTTACATTAGAAGGAGATAATGATTCAACTGTTGTTAAGGTCGATGTGGAAGTTAGTGATAAATCCAAAATAATAGGAAAAGGTGGAAGAAACATTGAAATAATCCGCAACCTTGCCCGTAGACATCACTCAATTAAGGATGTTCAGATTAAATAGAATTACTTTAACTTAATCATAATAGTTTTTAAATAGAGCCTATATTCTGGAGTGGGGAGGACTTCTGAGAATAAAAGATCATCCTGTAATTGATTTCAAGGATAAGAGGAAAATCTCTTTTTATTTTAATAATAAGAAGATCGCTGGCTTAAAAGGTGATACCATTGCATCTGCATTACATGTTAATGGTGTAACAACTCTTTCACATAGTTTAAAATATCATAGACCAAGAGGATTTTTCTGTGGAATTGGGAAATGCTCTTCTTGTTTTATGACAGTTGATAATGTTCCAAATGTCAGAACATGCATAACACCATTGGAAGAAAACATTAGAGTTCTAGAGCAAGATAGAGTCGGTGAATTGTCTAATAAAAAAAAATTTAACAGAAAGAGAAAAAAAATTGATGTTGATATAGTAATAGTAGGTAGTGGTCCTGCTGGTATGATGGCTGCAATTACTGCTGCAAAACAAGGTGTACCATCTATATTATTAGTAGATGAAAATCATCTGATTGGCGGTCAACTTGTTAAACAGTCTCATAAATTTTTTGGATCTGAAGAAGAAAAAGCTGGAACTCGAGGAATAGACCTCGCAGTTGAGCTTATGGAACAGGTTAATTCTGTTAAAACTATCCAATCCATGCTTAAAACAACAATAATAGGATGTTATAATGGAAAGAAAAATCATAAATTAATTGCTATTAAAAGACTAATAGAGGGCGATCAACTCATTGAAATCAATTCTAAAAGTGTAATTTTTGCTTGTGGGGCTATGGAAAATATGTTGGCTTTTCCAGGCAATGATCTACCTGGTGTCTATGGCGCAGGTGGTGTACAAACCCTTATGAATGTCTATGGTGTAAAACCAGGTAAAAAAGTATTAATGGTAGGTGCAGGAAATGTTGGATTAATTGTATCTTATCAACTTCTACAAGCAGGTGTTAATGTTGATAGAGTAGTTGAAATATTGCCAAAAATTGGTGGTTATAATGTTCATGCTGCAAAGCTGCGTAGATGTGGCGTTCCAATATATACCTCTCATTCAATTAAGGAGGTATATGGAAATGGTAAGGTTGAAGGGGCTATTTTAGTAGCAATTAATAATTCATTTAAACCAATACCTGGAACTGAACAAAAGGTTTCTTGTGACACGGTTTGTATAGCAGTTGGCCTTACACCATCGATACGTTTGTTAGAACAAATTGGCGCAAAGACAGAGTTTATTGCTGAAGCAGGTGGACATGTAGCAATTCATGATTCATCGATGCAAACAAGTGTTAAAGGTGTTTATGTTGCAGGGGATTCATCAGGCATTGAGGAGGCATCTACTGCTATGATTGAAGGCCAACTTGCTGGTATTTCAGCAGCTACATTATTAGGGTATGATAAACAAGCAGATATGTTAAAGAAAAAATACAGAAAAGCACTGGAAGGTTTTCGTTCGGGTCCTTTTGGCATAAAACCAAAGATATGTAAAGAAAAAATTGCCTGTTGTTGGAATGGAGGTATTAACTATTAAACAATACGAAAAAACCGGTATTCTATCCTTAAAAGATTTAACACTTCCTAATGATGAGCAATTAAAGAAAGGTGTTGCAATAATAGAATGTGTCCAGGAAATACCTTGTGACCCATGTGTAGCAGTATGCCCAGTTAATGCAATATCTATGAAGGATATTAATGATATTCCAAAGATTGATTTTAATAAATGTACTGGTTGTAAACGATGTGTAGGAATCTGCCCAGGTTTAGCTATATTTGTTATAAAGATAAGGGACGATAATGCATTGGTTACTCTTCCCTATGAATTTTTACCAATTCCAAAAGTTGGAGATAATATAACAGCTTTGGATAGAGCGGGGAAACCTAGAGGAAATGCTAAAATTGTTAAGGTTAATAGAAGTAATAAGACAACAGTAGTAACAATTGAAATTGAGAAAGATTTGGCAATGGAGGTAAGGAGCATTTTGCTGGATTGAGAGATATGAGCGATAAAGTTTTTATTTGTCGATGTGAAGACTTGACTGAGGAAGAAATAAAACAGGCAATAGATGAAGGTTATACAACTTTAGAGGAATTAAAATGTAAATTACGTCTTGGAATGGGACCTTGTCAAGGACGAGGTTGTCTATCTTTAGCAAGACGTATCCTTTGTCAGAAAACAGATAAAACAACAGAAGAAATAACCTTACCACCTTCTCGGCCTCCTGTTATTCCTGTTTCTCTGGGGACACTAGCAAGTGATGAGAAATGAAAGAAATAGATAATAATGCAGACGTTGTAATTATTGGTGGAGGAGTCAATGGCTGTTCTCTTGCATATCAGCTCGCTAAAAAGGGTAAAAAGGTTGTATTATGTGAGAAGAATCACTTATGTTCAGGTGCAACTGGACGCTGTGGTGCTGGGATTAGACAACAATGGTCCACAAGAGAAAATATAGAGCTTTCGATTAAAAGTATAAGAATTTTTAAAGGGTTAGAAAAAGAACTAGGCCAAGAAATAGGTTTAAGACAGGGAGGATATCTTATAATTGTCCATGATAAGAAAGAAATGATGCAAGCTGAGAGAAATGTTAAAATGGAAAAGGAACTTGGTTTAGATGTATCTATTTTGACACCTTATGAAATTCTTAATGTGGTTCCTATTTTAGATATTAAAGGAATGAATGCAATTGGGGCAACATTTTGTCCAACAGATGGACATGTTGACCCATTTAAGACAACTCATGCCTATGCAAAAGCTGCTGAAAAACAGGGAGCTAAGCTGTATAAATTCACAAATGTCACAGATATTAAAACAAAGAATAAAAGAATTGATTGTGTTATAACAAATAGAGGTACAATAAAAACAAATATTGTAGTAAATGCTGCAGGTGCATGGTCAAAACAGGTTGCTGAGAAGTTAAAAATAAAGCTTCCAAATAGACCTTTTAGAAAGGAAATACTGGTAACAGAGCGAGTAAAACCTGTATTTAAAGCAATGGTTATCTCGTTTAAAGACGGTATTTATTTTAGTCAACAGGATGAAGGGCAGATCCTTGGTGGAATTCCCATTCCCAACGAAAAATCTGGTTATTTAACTGTTCCAACCTTTGATTTTCTTCAGCATATGTCCAAAACCTTGACACGTTATGCTCCCACTCTAAAATTTGTAAATGTAATCAGACAATGGACAGGATACTATGATGTGACTCCTGATGCCCGACCTATTCTTGGAGAGGTAGAAGGATTAAAAGGTTTTATTCAATGTAACGGTTTCAGTGGACATGGTTTCATGCTTTCACCGATGGTTACAAAAATTCTTACTGAATATATATCGGAAGGTAAAAGCTCTGATATATTAGAACGATTAAATATCAATAGGTTTAAGGGTAAAAAAATAGTTCATGAAACATCAGTTGTAGGATAATAGAAATTGAAAAGATTAACTAACTCTCTTTTTAAATAAATACTTAAAATTTTTCCAACCATCTGTAAAACTCTGTAATTTTACTTCTCCTTCACGGGCATATAGAGCAGAGGGTATTTCCTTTGTTTTTATATTTTTATTTGTAAACATCTCAATTTTTATCTCTTCTGAAAAAGGCATTCCATCGTTAAAATCTTCTAAAGCTTGAATTTTTTCAAGAGCATCTTTTTTAAATATCCACATGCCAGATTGAGAATCTCTAATATTAATAAGATATAAAATACGTAAAGCAAGAGCAAGTATTAGATTTCCAAAATAATGTTTTATAGACATAGATCCATGTTTTAATTCTGAGAATCTATCTGTAGTTATAAAATCTAGGTTTTCATCAAGTAATTGTTGAATGTACAGATGAATCCTATCAAAAGGATATGTCGCATCGGCATCACCTGTAACAATAATATCTCCCGTTGCCTTTGATAGTCCTGTTTTATAGGCTCTACCATAGCCTTTTCTTTTTTCAATAATTATTTTCGCTCCCTTTTTTTTGGCTATATCTTGTGTTTTATCTTTAGAATCACCATCAACAATAATTATTTCAAGGCTCCATTTGTTTTTTTTGAAATAATCCTTATTTATTGAATCAATTGTTTTTCCAACACCTTTTTCCTCATTTAGAGTTGGTAGAATAACATTTATATTTGTAATTTAAACCACTCCAGTAGAAAAATGTAATAAAGATTAGATTAAAAAGGTTTCAAAAAAATAAACAAAAAAATTTAAAAAAAAAGATTAGAGGGGGATTTATTCCCTCTTATTTTCGTCTGCGTTTTAGTAGTATTAAAGCTACTCCAAGTGCAATTATCAGTGTTAATAGTTCGAATCCAGGTGCTTGTGCTTTAATTTCTATTGTTGCTGGATCTGCAGCAACGTAACCAGTCATCGTAGCTGTTATCGTGTATTTTCCGGGTTTTGCAGCTTTTTCTGTTACTTTGAATGTTGCTTGTCCATTTACTGTTGCTTCTGTAGTAACAACTGTACCATCAGCCTTTGTAATTGATACTAGTATTCCATTGTTGTTACCATCATCAGCACCTGCTTTAATTGTAAATGACTCACCTACTGATGCTGAAGTCGGAACGCTCATATAGATCTTTGGTTTATTGATAACTTTGATTGTTACTGTATCAGTATCCTCTCTGTATCCTGCTTTTGTAGCTTTTATTGTATATGTACTATCACTTGTGACTGAAGGAGCAGTAAAGGTTACCTTTCCAGCAGAATCTGTTGTTGCAGAGCCGATTCCTGAAATCGAAACAGTTGCTCCCTCAACTGCTGTTGTAGTTCCCATTCTTATCACTGTAACAGTAAAGTCGCTACCCTCATTTACTTGAGCAGGATCGACACTAACATCAAGCATCCAGTTTGTAACTATTAATTTGGTATCTACAATTCTTCCCTCTTCTCCAACATGTATATCAATATCTCCAGTTGAAGATGGGGTTATTGAGAATTCAATCGTACCATCCGCGCCAGTTGTACCATTTGTATCTGAAACACTAATACCTCGACCGTCTAATCCTACGAATATATCTTCTAAAGGAGTTCCACGTCCCGTAACAGTACAGGTTAAAGTTGTAATTGTACCTATTGATGCATACATTGGATCCGGTGTAACAGTTGGTACTGATACACCAACTATACCAGTTGCTCTTGCCCATTCTCCACTACTACCATCTGTTAATTCTGGTTTAAACCAGAAAGTTATATTTTGTAATGCTTCTCCAGATGGTAAATGGCTTGCAGTAATATCATTAACTGTTACTTGTCCATTAACAAGTCCTTCATCTTCGTCAAGATCTAATGTATCATTTGCTGAATCAGATGTATTAGTCCATGTCATGTTATATGTTCCATCTGTCCATGACATATTTTCAATTCTCAATGTTCCATTTAGACGTTCACCAGTTATTTCACTTGTAATTGTAAACGTTGCACTTATATTTTCATCATATGCCCAAATAAATGGTGCCTTGTCACATTCTACATGTGCCTGCTTTATATCTATTGTTGCGTTATTATCGGTGGTATCAGATGTAAGGTTTTTAGCATATACTGTGAAAATACCTGGTGTTGTAATGTATTCATTTTTTAGTTTGTAAACGTAATCGTTGCCCATATTAGATGCAGCTATATCAGAAGCCGAAATTGAACCAATAGTTGTCGTCACATCCTCACCATCCTGATCGTATATCCACACGTCTATATCTGTATAGTCATCCTCATCAGGAATCTCTGAAGCATTTCCTACATCATCTATCTTTGTTATGTTAATATAGAAATAGCTATATTTATACCCAGCAAGCAATGTACTTGTACCAGGGCTATCAACAGCTTCAAATGTAATCTTAAGATCATTAACTGGTTTCATTCTTATAATAGCCCATCCATAAACAGACGTACCACCAACATATGCCTTCACGAAAACTGATAAGTTTCTCGGAGCTTTGATTTTGGAAAATCCAGCTTCGGTTTGATTGTCCCTTTGTTGAGTGGCGTTGAAACCTAATGAATACCCATCAAAACCATAGATATCCATAGATACTGTATGACCATCTAAGGGATTCTGCGCAGTAGCAACTTCGCCATCATCGATATAGTAGAGATATACTTCAGCACTACTGATAGTAGATCCATCAGCATACTGTACTTGTACTGTAAATGTTTGATCTGTACCAATCTCAAATTCGTTTGGTGTTACAGTTACAATAGTTCCATTATTTATATATTTAGTTCCGCCAATTGCTAATGTTTCACTGATAGATCCATAGTCCTCCCATGTAGCAGAAATATCAATGCTTCCACCACCTTGACTCATGGTTGGAATAATTGGGATATTCCAGGTTTGTCCCCCGGTGAATGTAACTCCAGGTATTTTATCAAGTCTGCCAGTAAATAGTGCATTTCCAGTAATAGTTATGTTCTCACTTGCTTCTTTTTGAGCAGTTGCTCCGCCTGCACCATAAAATGTATGATCTTTTCCAATTATCTGAAATTGTATATTTATAGGGGCTACAGTGGATCCTGGGATTGTCGGTAATTCTCCATCATTTAGAGTACCTCCACCATCATTAATCCATTTGAATTGTGCACCAGGTGCTGAACGAACATGCCAATCAACTGTAGCATTCCATTCTTCATTCCATTCTTTATTAGACTCTACTCTATCACCATTCAAATCGACGTATATATGAGCAAACCATGATCCATTACCACCATAGATATGCCAGCTACTCTGATTTACACCCCAGCCGGCACTATATATAAGACAATATCCTGTATTTTGTGAAATAGTAAGGTTGTTTGTAATATCATTATCATTCTGGTTGTATATTTTTATAGTATAATTCGCAGCAGGTATTGGATTGTCACTTGTATCTTTTATTGAAATATTAACTTCGCCACTAAAATTCCAATACATGGTATCATTTCCAGCTGAAATTGATGTCATCGGTTCTCCAGGCCTAACTCTAAATACCAGTTCTGTTGCATTTATTTCAGGTGGATCCCAAGGACCACATATTGAATAGTTCCAGTTATCGCCAGCTGTTATTGGTGAAAATCCTGTACCATATCCTCCGCTGTATCCTTGGTCAATACCCTCATCATTATAAAGATACGCCGCACTGCTATATTCATCTAGGTCAGCGTACGCACGTACTGTATAATTACCAGCCATAGTAATATTCAAATAAGTATCAAAGGAGTAAATACCATCAGCCTCATACCTATGAAATATTGTGGAGCCATCTGGTGCTATAAGATCTATATTAACAGGAGTGTCAGGAGTTTCACCAGATTGCGTTACAGTAATTGTTTTGGAGGTATTTGTACCAAAATCAAAATCACCCATCGTACTTATATCTATTCCTTCTGAGGTATTAACCCATAAAAAAGCATCAAAGGTAAGTTGATCTTCTCCATCTATAGTACTCGGATCACTATCATCAAACACCCACATTCCAGCTCTATCCAAGGTGATCGGACCACTCAATTGAACAATACCTGGTGCAGCGCCAACGGTTAATGTTACTGCAGTGCTGGTATCAGTTCTAAGAACTTGCTCAAACCATTCTAATTGCGTTGCATAACGATAACCCGTAGCACTACAATTATATGCTGGTTTATACAAGAAATATGTTGTAGAAGCCGTCATCCCAGTGGTGTTTATCCTAGGTCTTACTGTCGTATCTGGATCATATTCTAAATCAGTAGTTGCATTACCAAAATCGTTGACACCTGGTGTAGTAGTTGGTGGATAAGCTAAAACAGTAGTTTCGTTATTAGTTATCAATACAAAAACAGATGCCACTAATGCTACTGCTATAAAAGCAGTCAATATTTTCTTACCTATCATCTCATTTTCCTCCTAAATTTATATTTTATTCTCTTAGTATAAGATCCAGTTTTAGACATTATTAGTTCACACCGCGAACTAATTAGAAAGTCCATAAGGCTATCTAATAAATGTATGAACTTTCAGCATCCGTGTCCTCACCGGACCCTCTTTTCACCCTTAATAATTACCTTCTTTATAAAAGTTGCGTTTTTCCTTATCTTACATACAGGTTTACAAGAATATATATCTGATGAATTACCTGCATAATCAAAATAATTTTTTCTTTTAAATAATTTTTATTTAATTTTGTTATAATTATATTTTGTAATTAACGATCTTGCGGTGTATTAACCTCATCAATTATCTTAATTCCAGCAGAAACCCCATCTATTGAGTGAATAGATGCACCGCATTCAGAAATTTCCTTTTCAATATTTGTATAATTTATGTTGCTACCTTCAATAGTTATTTTAATACTATCCGTTTCGGCATCAGTTTCTTCAAGAGAAATGGTAACACCTGTGATTCCCTCTAATTCACCCAGTCTCTCAGCCACTTCGATAATTGAAGGAGAATGAGGTTTTAATACATCAAGAATTATTCGTCTTATAGCGGTCAAATTAATCTCCAGTCGGCTATCTAAAATCTCATTAATAAGTTTTTTTACTAAAATTTTGTTGGTTATACTTTCTAGTTTATGTACTATTAATTACATTTCTAATAACAACCTTAACTAATAAATATAACTATGTTTATTTGGGCTTTAAATTCCCGCCTTAGCTCAGTCTGGCTGGAGCGGCCGGCTGTAGACCCTATGGCCGTAACCGGCAGGTCCCCGGTTCAAATCCGGGAGGCGGGATTCATATACTTTTTATCTACTATTATGATACATTAATCAATCTCTAAATAATAGTGTAATTAACATAAAAAAGGACAACTATGAAAGAAATAGGAATACAAATTAGAAAAAAACAAGCCGAAAAGATGCGAAGATATCTATTAAAAGAGAATCTGTTAATTAGAGATTTTAAAATAACCAGAGATGAAGGATTTGTATATTTTCCAGTCAGAAATCTTCCAAAGAAAAATACATCTTATAAACTTGTAAAAATGGATTTTGAGAAAATAAAAAAGGCACCTAACTCATACAAGGAGATAGCAGTGATACCGGAGGAATTAAAAAATAAATTACCAACTTCATATGATATAATTGGAAATATAATAAATATTAAAATTCCAAAAGAATTGATGCAATATAAAAATAGGATCGGAACAGCATTACTTAAAGCTAACAAAAGTATAAGAACTGTATGCGCAACTACCTCTATAACAGGAGAATTAAGAACCCACAATCCAGAAGTTATATCTGGTAAAAAAAGTACAATTACTATCCATAAGGAGTATGATTTAAGATTTTATGTAGATATTAGGAAAACATATTTTTCCCCAAGACTTGCAGAAGAGAGAAGAAGGATTGCAAATCTTGTAAGACCTGGAGAGATTGTTATAGACATGTTTGCAGGTGTTGCACCTTTTTCAATTATGATTGTAAAATATGCAAATCCAAGGTTGATCTATGCATTTGATAAAAACAAGGATGCAATAAAGTATGCTTTAAAAAATGTAAAATTAAACAATGTTATCGATAAAATCGAAATTATTAATGCTGATTCGAAAAATATTAACAGAATTCTTGATAAAAAGGTAGTAAAAGTGGATAGAATTATTATGAATTTACCTTTTTCGGCTCATAAGTATTTTTCTCATGCAATGAAACTTATTTCTGAAAAAAGTGTAATTCATTATTACGCAATAATTGAAAAACAAAACCTAGATGAAAGACTAAAAGAACTTGAAAAAATTGCAAATGAAAATAAAATATCATTTATTACACGTAAAATTAGAAAAATCAAATCTTATTCACCTAGAGAATTTTATATAGCAATTGATATTACGGCTAAGAAAAAAGATGCCGATGTAGCTTAGACCGGTAGAGCAGCTGATTTGTAATCAGCAGGTCGAGGGTTCAAATCCCTTCATCGGCTTTTAACAAAAAGAACAATTTTAATCATTAATTTTTATTTCTTCTCTTAAACACTAACGTAAACAAAATTGCTATAAATAATAGTATAATTTCATATCCCGGTAATCCCTCACTTTTCTTTACCTTTATCAATGCATAAGTAAAACTTGTATCACTATCCCCTTCTTGATCAGTAACAGTTAATGTGACAGTATAATTACCTGCTTTTTTGTAAACATGATAAGAAATAAATCCACTTTCATTATTTCCATCACCAAAATCCCATATAGGGTTAATAGTATCTCCATTATCAGGATCATAACTTCCAGAACCATCAAATATTATTGTTTTACCTTTTAGGCCTGAGTAATATCCATTTGAAATTGCAACTGGTGGTCTATTAGATTCGCTTCTTATTACAACAGTAGTGTTAACAGAATTGCTTGAACCATCATTATCTATAACTACCAAATTAACTGTGTATGTCCCCTCACTTTTAAAAGAATGATCAGAAGATATCTCATTTATTATACTTGTGTCAGGTGGAAAGGCCCATTTGTAAAAAATAATTTCTCCGTCTGGATCATAACTAGCAGATGCATCAAAAGTAATCGAATCATTTACTTGTGCATGTATTTCATCACCAACGACATATTCGTTAGGCACACTTATATCTATAATTGGTTTCTTATTATCAAGTGGAGTATTTATAGTAGTAAATATCCAAATAGGGGATCTAACTCTTGAATAACTATCTTCTACTTCAGCATACCATACACCTATATAATCATAACCAAGACCTTTATAAGTGTAAGTTGCAGTCTTTCCTTCAATTGTAGAAGAAAATGCCACAGATGCAGTCCCACCACTTTCAATGTTACGATTTACTCCAATTAAATTATAAGTGTCATTTAAAATGTAATAAAAATAAACATCTAATCTTTCTCTATATGATGGAGGATCAGGATCTGTTACTTCAACACTTAATATTGGATTTCTATCAACACCGCTTATTTCATTAGCAGGCGATGGATTTGATAAAGAAGGTTGTTTATGATAAATTCCTTTAGGATAATTATCATAAACTCCACTTTTTTTATATTTATATATATCTGGGATATCAACAGAATCATATTCAACAGTATTGTTTACATTAGCTGGATCTGGACCATAAAAATCATCCCACCAGTTTCCTATATATCCATTGTCCCATTTATTTTTACCTTCCTCCTTTGCATTCAGATCTATATTATCTTTAAATCTATTATTGTAAATAGTGTTGTCTTTACTTCCAGGTCTTGTGTATAATCCAGTATGTAAAGAATCATCAATGTAATTGTCTCGAATAATGCTATTGGATCCTCCAATACTTATACCCATACCATTTTTTATGATGAAATTTCCACTTACAGTACAAAAATCACCACTTAAATCAATTCCATAAATGTTGTTACTACTTATTGTATTATTAAAAATCTCATTTTCACTTCCAGAAACAATTAGAGTCCCAGAATATTCATTAAACGCAATTGTGTTATTATCGATTAAGGTATTACTACATTCTGAGGCATATATTCCATAAGTACTGTTATCAATGTAATTATTAATAATATGGTTACCGATAGATGTTGCAATTCTAATACCAGGATTATTAGAACAGTTCCAAACACTATTTTGGTCTAATGTTATCAAATTCGAATTTCCAATATATACTCCTCTTGTACCATTGATAGTATTATTTCTAATAACTGCTCCATGAGAGCCATCTATTAGAATTCCATAACCATTTTTACTATGGTTTATTAAACAATCAATAACTTTTACACCACTTGCTTCTGATGAGATATGAATTACAGCTTTTCTGTGCGATGTTGGTGTCGTATCCATTAATGATAATCTTTCAAGAGAAACAGAATCTGCTACAATATCAATTAGATAAGCATTCTTCATTGAACTATTAATCAAAACATCTTCCAAAGATTCAGTTATAATTGTTATAGATTTATCAACAACTACATCACCTGTGTATTTTCCTGCAAGAACTTTGATAGTATCACCATCTTGAGCATTATTGACGGCATCCTGAATGTTCTTGTAAGGATTATATAAAGAACCATCAGCTTCATCTGGGTATCTTTGATCATCATCGACATAAATATCTTTACCAGAAGCTACAGAATGTTCACTATATATGTTTATCACAAAAATACTAATCAATAATGATAGAGTAATTATACTAACAAGTGCTTTGGATTTATGCATTTTCCCATCTTCTCAGAAAAAAACAAATAACATAGTTGGATTTATAGTTTTCTCATAAGCGATCTGATGATTCTATGAAAATCTGTGTTGGCGGAACCTTTAATCGACTTCATAAAGGTCATAAATTGATATTAAGAAAAGCCTTTAAACACGCTGGAAAAGATGGTACAGTTTTTATTGGACTTGCTACGGGAAGCTTAGTAAGAAATAAAGAAGAAACTAGACATTTAGATAAACGAAAAAAGGAATTAGAAAAATATCTTTTAAAAGAAGGATATAATATTCAAGCAGAAATTGTTCCAATAACAAATAAATATGGTCTAACTTTAGATGAAGATTTTGATGCAATAGTCATATCCCCAGAAACAGAAAGAATTGCTATACAAATAAATCATAAACGCGTTTTAAAAGGCAAAAGACCATTAAAAATTATAAGAATACCTTTTGTTTTAGCAGAAGATGGTAAACCTATTAGCTCGACAAGGATAAATAATAAAGAAATTGATGAAAATGGGAATCTACTTTGAAGAGATTAATTTAATAAAGGGGATTTTTATACATCGCCTAAAAAAGGGTGATTATAAGTGACATATTTAATCTTTGAAGTAAAATCAGACGAAATTGGGAAGATAAATAAATTAATCAAAGATGATCTTATCAGTAGGCAAAGCATACTCACCAGAGATTCAAGTTCTTTAAATTTAAAAGGAAATTTTTCCTATGTAAAAATTGAAGGCAGCAATGATGGCCTAAAAAGAGCAAAAGAACTTGCTAAAGATCTTGAACTTAAAAAATTAGACGGAAAAAAGGCAAAAGAAATCGATACAAAAATGCAAGAACAAGAGGATTCTGCTGCTTCTGGTATGGGTATGATTTTTGATTAAATCTTCCAATATCTACTCATCTCATTTTTAATCTCTTTTATTACTTCATTAACATTTTCTTCTTCTGTTGATTGATCTTTAAAATCTACTTCTTTACCAATCATTTGCCCCAACTGAGAAACAAGACACTTACCAATCCAATCTAGATTATATCCACCTTCTAAGGTACAAACAATTTTTGGTTGAATTTCCTGAAATTTTGAAATTATTTCTCTATAAAAATGAGAGGTTAATCTTAAACCCCCTAAAGGATCTAAGTGATGAGAATCATAACCTGAAGAGAAAATTATCAATTCAGGCTTGAATTGTTTTGCTATTGGTAGAAAAACTTCGTCTATGGTTTTTGAAATAGCATTATCTCCATTTCCATGAGATACTGGTATATTAACAGTAAATCCCTCACCTTTGCCGATTCCTGTTTCATTTGTATCTCCAGTTCCAGGATAATGTGGTGATAAATGAAATGATTGATACATTACATCATTTCTATCATAAAATATATCTTGTGTACCATTTCCATGATGAACGTCAAAATCAAAAATTAGTATCTTTTTTCCTTGTTTTGTTAGTTCATTTGCAGCTATTGCTGCATTATTGAAAAGACAGAATCCCATTGATCTATTTTTTGTTGCATGATGACCGGGAGGTCTGACCAGTGCAAATGCATTATCAACTTTTCCTTTTAGGACATTGATACTTGCTTTTAATAATCCTCCTGCTGCAAGTCTAGCTGTTTCAAAATCAGAATTACAAACATATGTGTCCATATCTACCCATGCTTCGTATTCTGTGCTCATCTCCTTGATTTGTTCAATCATTCTCTCAGAATGTATTTCATATAAAAGGTTTTCAGGTAACAATTCAGGCTTTATAAATTCTATATCATTATAAAATGGAGTTTTTTTAATTTCTTCAATCATTACATTTAGTCTTTCAGCATTTTCTGGATGTCCTCTATTATTATGTTTACTAAATTCTTCTGAGAAAACAATCTGTGTTGACATAAAAATCAATAACAGAAAATATAGCACTTACATATAAATCATAACATTGAATTTAAGTAGATGAACTATATTGATGCTAAAGATAAAAGAGTTATAAGTTGTGAATGATTTGTTAATTGGCATATCACCAGAATATCTTTATTTACATGAAAAAATTCCAAAGGCTATATCAGAATTACATAAACCATATTTTTTAGTTTTTTGTCCTAAAGATAGAAATACAGAATCTGCAAGAAAAGACCTTATTAAAAAATGGGAGAACAATAAATCTTCAGATGATTCTTTATCCAAAATTAAAGAGATAGGTGAAGTTGAAACCTACCAAAGTTTTTGGGATTCTGGAGCAGATAGAGAGATTTTTAAAGTATTTACTAAAAAATCATATTTTGTACCAGATGTAAGTGACTATTTATTTTTCAATCAGGGGTTATATACTGCAGAACATGATATTCCTTATCAACAAAGAGCATTAGTAGATCTAGCTGCTGAAGGAAAAACATGGCTTTTTGATACAAATGGAGAAAAAAAGAATCTTAAGGTTTTAGTATATGATATTGAAACATCAGAATTTGAGAAAGGGAAAGAAAATATTCCGATAGATATCATTGGATTCTCAGATTTTGATATAGTTTTTGATTCAGATAAAGACCTAGAAAAAGAAGAATTTAGTTTTAACATTTTAGATTGCCCATCTGATTGGGAGAGTATTGAAGTAAAACAACTTATCTCACGTAATCTTGATGAAGAAATTGATAATCTTTTAAATTTTTGTAGTATTGTTTCCAAACACGACATAATATCTGGTCATAACATTATTGGTTTTGATAATTTTCATATATATAACAGGTTAAACTGGATTTTAAAAGAAAAGAGAAATCAACTATCTGATGAAAATAAAAAAATTCTTCAAAATTTTGTAACCAAGAATAGTAGACCTGATAAATCCTTTTATTTTGGGATTCGCTCTGAAGCAGTGCAATTCTATCCTTGCAGTCTTGATACATATTTAGGAGTTAGAAAGTTTTATTCTTTCTTGAATGATTTTAGTCTAAAATCAGTTGCTCCATTCCTGGGTATTGAGGTTAAAGATAGAATAATTTTGACTCCTTCTCAAATTAAAATCGATGAAAGAACTATAAAATATAACAAGCAGGATGTTCAGGAGCAGTTAGGAGTGACCCTTAATTTAATTCAACAGTCTCTTCCTCTCGCTTTTACCACTTGTATGCCTTTTGATATGCTACTTTCTTCTGGTGCTGTGTATATGTGGGACCATATGTCTCTTATTAGGGCATCTGTCCAAAAAAAGATTATGCCGCCGATTTGTAGAGTAATGTCTATTTCTCAAATTTTGCTGAAATATTTTAAGGATTGTAAAACTAGAGAAGATATTGTTAGACAATCTAAAAAAATAAAGGAACAATTGTCAAAGGATTTTGTTCGAGTGATAAAATATGGATATGAAATGCCAAAATGGATGGAGGATCCATATGTTATTTATAATGAGAATCCAGCTGATCCTGATGAAAGATTAAATTATCATATGCCTGGTGGTATGACAATGAAACCTGATAAAGAAGCATTTTCTCATTTTATTCCTTGGTGGTATGTAGTTGTTGCCGATGTTGGAGCAATGTATCCTACAATTCTTAAAGCTATGAATGTGGGTGCAGACACTGTAAGACTTGCACATAAGACTGAAAAACCTGACGATTGGATTTGGTTAAAAAAACTTCCTGATCGTTTTTTAAGTAGTAGAGATGTAAACTGGAGGAAAATTACAAAAGAAGATACTTTTGCAGATGAAGGATTTATGCTTGGCATCAAAATAGACGATAAACCAGGTGTTGTAAATTGTGCTATGACTGGAATTATGAGTATGATTGCAAAGACAAAAGATGAACTGAAAGAAGCAAAGAAAAGAAACAATGAGGCAGAGTTGCAACGCTTAAAGATGATGTATCAAAGTGTTAAAGGCGCTCGTAACGCCGGTAGTGTTGATTATTCGCAAAGAATTATTCTCATTAATTCAGAAGGAGAATATGAAAATATTAAAATCGGTGAGTTTGTTGATAAAGCAATTGATAAATTTGGATATTTTACTGAGAAAATCAATGGTACTGAATTTGAAATTGCCGATATCAAGGATAATTGGAGAGTAGTTTCGATAAATAAGAATGGAAAAATTGAAGTCAAGAAAGTAAAACAAGCAGTTAGACATAAATGGAAAGGAAAACTTGTTAAAATCTCGACAAAAAGCGGATTTACAGTTGTTACTCCAAATCATAGTGTATTTACAATAAAAGATAAAGCGATAAAAGAGATTTCAGCTGGGGAGATTAATGCTGATACTTTGCTTGTTCATGCAAACAAAATTCCAAATATAGAAAAAAGTCAAAAAATCAACTTGATTAATGCAATAACTAAACCAGGGTATTATGGATTCATAGAAAAAGAAGATTTAAATTATTTTAATGGTTTGAGAAAAGATTTGGTTAATATAAATCTTAAAGATAATACTTGTACACCCTATTTAAAAATTAAACTTGAAAAACTAAAAAAAATAGATATTCCTGATGATCTCTTAAAACATATAACAGTTGGATCAAATGGGAGAAAATCTAGTAGAATTAAATCATATATCAAAATTGATAAGGATCTTGCAGAATTTCTTGGTTATTACATTTCTGAAGGCCACACATCTAAAAGAATTATAAATAAAAATCCATTCTATTATATTACAATTTCTAGTGCTTCTAAACAAATGCACAATAGGATTCAAGAGATATCTAACAAAATATTTGGTTTAAAGCCATATATGTTAGATAGAAGAAAAACAGCAGGGGTAATTGCATCTACAGTTCACGCAAAAGTTATAAATCATATCTTTGAAGAAATAATTAAATGTGGAGATAACAGCAGAAACAAACAAATTCCATATCAAATATTATCTGCTTCAAGTTCTGTAAAGGAATCATTTTTAAAGGCTTATATGGAAGGCGATGGAAATTTTAAATCTGATATGCCAAATTCCTGTCCATTAGGGAGATTCACAACTAATAGTCGAGATTTAAACGAAGATTTGATAACAATACAAAAACAATTTGGAATAAAAATAAACACTTATTTTAGAGAGAGTGAAAAAACATATAATACTAGAATGGTAAATTTTTATAAAGGAAAAAAAGAGAAATTAGAAGATTGTTATGCAATCCCCCCTAAAAAAATTGAATATATCGATCCATCTTCAGATTATGTTTATGATATAAGTGTTAAGGATAACGAAAATTTTATTGATATAAATGGAGGTTTGCTATTACACAATACACATGGCATTTTAGCCGCACCTAGTGTATCTGGTAGACAATTCAATCTTTGGGGGGCGGCAACAATTACTACAAAAGGACAGTTTATAATGTCTGATACTCTTGATTATTTAAAAAATAAAGGAATCCGTGTTGTATATATAGATACGGATGGTGCATATTTAGGATGTTCTCGTTCGGTAGGAAACATTCCTAATCTTTCAAAAGCATTGGACCTTGATGTACCAAATGATGAAAACTCTTGGATTACAAAACCAGATAAAGCAATAAAAGCAATAGAAGAATGCAACAGCAAATGGCAAAAAGAACTTAATTATCCTGACTTTGAATTAGAGCCCGAAATTCATGACAATATGATTTTTGTCAAACATAAGAACTATCTAATTTTTGATAATAAAGATGGAAAAATCGAAATGATTACCAAAGGTAATAATTTCAAGGGCGCAGATAAGGCAGATATTGCAAGGAAAATTCTCAAAAAGATAATGATCGAAGTCCTAAAAGAAAATCCAACTTGGAAAGACGAGGAAGAAGCAAGAGAATCAGTTAAAAACAGTATTATGAACATAACAAAAGAAATCGTTTCAAAACTTGATTTAACCCAGGTAGACCTAGATGATTTAACACTTGTTCAATCTGTTCAACCAGCAAAAAGGTACAAATTGAATCAGGATGGTTCAATTTCTGTGTTTGGTAAACGTTCTCAAGCATTAGAAAAGCTTATTGGTCAGCCTATAAAGAGTCGTATTAAATTCAAATTTGTGGTTACAAAAAGACCTCTTCCAGGTATTATTAAACCATCTAAAAGTGGTGTAAAACCAATTGATTATATGTATCCTGTTGATTTTTTAATAAATAAAAACGAAATTGATCTTGATTGGTATAAAAAAATGATTGAAAATTATATCCAGGGAGCATTTGGCTTATCAGATATTGCAATCACTGAGCAAACTGGACTAGATGCTTGGATGTAAAAAAAAAGATGATTAGTATATCCTCAGGCGTTATCTTTTTCCTTTGATCTATAAACTTTTCACATCCATAACATAAATATGAAACAAAGTAGCACGTTACCATTAAACAATTTTATCTTTCAATATAAGAAATCTGTTAAGATTGAACCCATTTAATTGTAACAATAATTACAAATACTTTTAAGGAGGATAACAGGAGAGTACATAAGAGAAAATTATTTATTCAAAGAATTGATTTAAAAATGGGGGACCTGGTATTAATAGAATTGGGGAGGTTTACTGTACCTGCTTTCCGCTTTGAGGCGCATTCCTCCTACCAATGCATCCTGTCCCCCACTTTTTAATCAGATAAGAAACGGTTTTTATTTAGATTTAATAAGAAAAACATTGAGTTTCAACAAGTAACTAATCTATTATTTTAATAGCATCTCTGTATATACTTTTGTTGAAACAACAATATTTTTTTATCCAAATAATGCGCCAAGTCCTGCAGCTGCTTCTTCTTCTGAAACCTCTTCTTCTTCTTTTTTCTTCTTCTCTTTCTCTTCTTTTTTCTCTTCAGGTTTTCCCTCAGCAGGTGCTGGTGCGCCCGAGGGTGCAGCAACCACTGGAACTGCAGCAGATTTTATTGCCTTATCGATGTCTACACCTTCAAGAGATGCAGTTAATGCTTTTATTTTTGCATCATCAGCTTTTACGCCTGCGGCAGTAAGTACTTTTTTTATATTTTCCTCTGTTATTTTTTTTCCTGCAGAGTGAAGAAGCATTGCGCCATATATGTATTCCATTTTTTCTTCCTCCTAAGTTGTTATATTTTTTAAGGCTAGTACATTTGAATGAGCTTTTAAAATCAAATTCTTAATCGTATCCTTATTTGGGATTCCTTGCTTTATTGCAAGCGATATTGCGCTATTATATGCTTTCATTAATAACGGTTTGATTGTAAGCTCATTAAACCAGCCTGCCTCAATTGCAAGGTTAAATGAATTATTGAAAGCTTGCTTCATTTTTCCAATAAATTCATCAATATTAATATCTAAAACGTCAGGTTTGAAAATATTTCCATCTTCAAAAACAGCATGTAAAGACATTCCAATCTCAATAGGGAAGATTTCAAGACGGGTAAGCATTTGGGCTACGCCAACTGGTATCTTTTCTCCCTCTGCGACAATAACCTTGTCAGATTTAATTATAACTTTTCCTTCTTGTATTGCCGCAGGTATTCCAGCTTTTTGTAGCTCGCCTACAATAGGACCAGGTTTAAAGGGAGTATCTCCAGCTTTGACCTTAATATCTTGATTAGCTGTTTCACCGCCCTTTGCAGGTGCCATTGTTCTTGTTGCTTTAATCTTAGCAAATAACTTGAATGGATTCATCTCAGTTGATATAATCGCAGTTTGACCAGTTACTAATTCCTTTAATCCTGAAATACCTTTTACTTTTTTTTCAGCTTCATCAATTGCCCTGAAAATTAACCTATTCTTTGCAGAACGAACCGTAGCAATATCATGAAGATTAGTTCTCATTTGTTGCATTTGAGGTGCAGGAATACCTCCAATCTCGACAATCCCTACAACCTTATTTCTAGTAAGAAGATCGATTAGTTCTTTTACCTCTCCATGTTTCCATTCTGCGATATGAGCCATAATAAATCAACCTAAATAATTCTCTCTGAAGGACCCATAGTTGTTTTAATATATACTGAGCCAATATTCATTCGACCTTTCTCAAGAGCGGTCTCTACTCTTTTAATTATTGTATCAACATTATCAGCTATATGCTCTTTAGACATATCCGCACAACCTGCAACTGTATGAAAGGTCTTACTGCTCTTTGATCTGACTTTGATGGATTTTCGTAAATTTTTTACAATACCTGTTAAATCCGCATTAGGCGGGACTGGTTTTGGCATCTTCCCTCTGGGTCCAAGAACAGTACCAAGAGTCTTACCAATAGTAGGCATGAGAGGAGCTTCAGCAATAAAAAATTCATAATCATCAGCAATTTTTTTAAATTTCTTTTTATCCTTTGAAAGATCTCCAATCTCTTCAGGTTTAATAAGAAGATCAACATGTTTTTTTGATTTTATAGCAAGTTCACTACTTGCAAAAAGAGCGATCTTTACTTCTTTACCTCTTCCATGAGGGAGATGGATTTCCTCATCAATACGGTTTTTTGGAATATTAAGATCGATGTTCTTCAAATTAATTACTAAATCGATATTTTGTTTGAATTTTCTATCAATCTTCTTAGATTCATCTAAGATTTTTACAACTGCTTCTGTAGTTTTTTTATCTGTCATAGATATCAATCGGAGTGTTTTGTATGCCATTTTCTTCATAAAAAGGAGAAAATGTAATCTCCGGGAATGACAACCCTATTTATAAAAGTTTGGTTAAAAAATAATATCAATTCTTCCTATAAAGTCGTTCAAGTATCAAATCAAGTATTTCTTCAGGACCCCTTATTTTCTTTAATTCTCTACGAACAATCAAAGGTGTACCTTCTAAACTTGTCTTATTAACATCTTTATCTGTGATAAGAACTGCATGTTTCTCTGTTACTCTTGAGATACTGCTAACAACTTGTGCTTTTTTAAGAAGCTTTTTATTATATTCATCTACACAAGTTAGAAGGACTTTCTTTTTATCTTGACTTACAGCTTCAAAAACACATCTTTCTAGAGGAGTAACCTTATAACCTACTTTCTCAAGGATTGAAAACACCTCTCTTTGAAATCTTCTAAAAACATCTGTTTCTGAAGATACAAATTGAACCTTCTTTTTTAATTTTTTATTTCTAAATAAATCAATTGGAAGTGAAATATTTGTTCCAAGAGTATCTTCAATTCTAATAGCAACTTCAATAGTAGCATTCATCCCATCTTCATACATTTGAACTGTTCTTCTGGATACTTTTAATGAACGGGCAAAAGATCCAAGTGAAATATTCTGCTCTATTCTTGTGTTTTTTATTTTATCTTTATCAAGATTTACATATAAACCACCAGGAGCAGCATAAACTTCAAGTGGTATTCCTTCGAGTAGATAGGTTTTAAGTGTTTCTGAGGTAATAGTTTGAATTCCAAATCTATCATATACTGCGTCATCTTGAATATCTCCTGTTCCACTTTTTTGACCTATAATCAATGGGCACCCTTTTAGCAGTATTGAAAGTTTTCTGAGTTCACTTGCAACATCTTCTGACATTGCATCAATATTAATCAAAACTTTAATTATCATTAATGAATTGTCTCTTCTTGCAACTAGATCAAAACCTATTGGTCGCATCAAATAGAGTTCAGAGACATAGAAACCTGCCTTTATCAAGGTGTCTCTGACTTCCCCTAAAAGCTCTAATCGCTTCATTTGGTAAAAAACTAAAGAAGCACTTCATATATATAAGTATCGGGAGTGATATTATTTGGATTGGGATAGATGACACTGATTCAATTTCAGGTGGATGTACAACCTATTTAGCCTGTGCACTTATTAAAAAATTAACCGATAATAATTATGACATCATTGGTTATCCAAGACTTGTTAGATTAAATCCAAATATCCCTTGGAAGACCAGAGGTAATGGTGCAATATCACTTCAAGTTGATAAAGGGAAAGGATTAAAAAAAAAAATTGGTGAAATAGATAGTAAAGAAATTTTCTGTTATCAAAATAATTTATCAGGGAATTACAACGATATCAAAATTAAAGAAATTGTAGAGCAAATGGTAGATTACTATGCAAGAATAGATGATGAAGAGACAAATCCTGGTTTTGTATTACTGACAAAAAAACCTTATTATAGTAGTTATGAAAAAGCTGTACGGGAAATTGTTACATTAGAAAACACAAAAAAGATACTAGGATCATATAACGCATATTATAGAGGATATAAAAATTGTAGAGGCCTTATTGGTGCTACTGCATCTATTGCATGGTCATCTGAAAATGATAATACCTACGAATTAATTGCTTATAGAAAAGAACAAAAATGGGGTAGTAAGAGATTTGTAGACAACGACTCAACAAAAAAAATGGATAAACAATGTCATTCAACCTTTGATAATTACGATTATAAACATAAGCATAATAGGATAATTCCTAATTCGCCCTGTCCTGTTTTGTTTGGTATAAGAGGAACCGATGAAGAAGAATTGATAAATGCAAAATCCTTGATTATATCTGAGGAAATTGATTGCTGGTTAATATTTGAAACCAATCAAGGAACTGATGAACATCTTCAAAAAACGACTATTAATAAAATTCAACCATATCAATCAGTTATTGTAGATGGTAGAGTTGTAAAAGTTCCCTTTACTGTTGAAGGAGGACATGTGTTTTTTACGATAAAGGATTCCAGTGGAGAAATTGATTGTGCAGCCTATGAACCTACAAAAAATTTTAGAAAAATCATAAGAGAATTAAATCTTGGTGATAAAGTTGAAGTTTATGGAGGTGTAAGAAAAGATCCTCTTACAATAAATTTAGAGAAAATCAACATAAAGTATCTTGAAAAACAAGTGGAAAAGGTTGAAAATCCTATCTGTCCAAAATGTGATAAACATATGAAATCAAAAGGCATCAACCAGGGCTATAGATGTAATAAATGTGGTACAAAAAGTGATAAACCAATATTTAAGGAAATTAAAAGAAACATTAATACTGGTTTATATGAAGTACCAGTTTGTGCTAGAAGACATCTAAGTAAACCAATAAAGAGAATAGGATAACCATAAGACTTTTTAATGGCTTGTCTCTTCATGGTTTTCAAAATTTATTTGCGGGTGTGGTGTAGCCTGGTATCACTTAAGCTTGCCAAGCTTATTACCCGGGTTCAAATCCCGGCGCCCGCATTTTTTCTAAGTTTTTCTTAAATTTTTCTAAATAAATTTAAATACTCTAATCAAGTAGTCGAAATAGGAGATATGAATTATATTAATATATTAAATAAGAAGTTAGTTACGGTTTTAATTCTAATTTTTATTATTACATCGGTCATACCAAGTATAGATGCACGTATTAAAGAATCGGAAAATAATTGTAACTATTCAACAAGTCAAAAACTTAATTTGATATCTGACGGAAACACATTAGATATTCAATTTATTTACAACATTACTGCAAACCTAAGTAATATCATATTTGATGTCTATGACGAAGAAAATGGTGAAATCGCGAAAGGACGTGCTTTTGGTACAAAAGGAGAGCATAGAGCAGCTGAGATACTATATGAAAATATGACAAAATTAGGATTATATACAGTAAAAGAACAAATAAAAAATACCGATAAATGTCCAGATCTTACTCATGAGCTAGAGATAAATGAATATTTTGTTAAAATAAACAATAAAAAAATAGATTCATATATTGCCCCAGTATGGGTTGAAACCTCTGAGAATAATTTTAATCTAAACCATACCTATAGTTATTCCAATCTTAAAATAATAGAACCGCCGCTTCTCCCTAGACTTTTCATACAAGGGCAAAAAATTATAAATAAATTAGAACCTTTTGTTTTAATTGTTAAGGACAAAGCCTTTTATCCATTTAGTCCTCTAAAAAAATTGCCATTTACTGATAACTTCATTTTTGATTACTATATAATTAGGCAGTTACAAGGTGGTATTCCAGTTTTATATTCGTGGTTATGGGATAAGTATTTAGATTATTGTAAAGGATTAGTTCTTTATGATTTTAACAAAGATGTTCATGATATGAATCTCTTAAAAAAATTTAATCATATACCCTTTATATATATCAATGGTAGTGATGGAGCTAAAATCCTAAATAATATTGAAGATACTCGAATTGATTTTGAATTAAAACAACATATGAATACTTCAATAGTTAGCTATAATGTTATTGGACAGCTTAATGGTACAAATCAAAATAAAATAGTTATTGTTGATTGTCTTTATGATTCATGGTGGTGTCAGGGGACAGCAGATTCAGCAATTGGTATGGCAATGGTTTTAGCCGTTGCAAAATATTTCAAAGAAAACAATATTACACCTAGATATACAATAAAATTTATTGGTTTTGGTGGTGAAGAGCATGGTTTTTGCGCTGGAGCAAAATATTATGAATCATCACATATAGATGAAAACATATCATATGTACTTGATTTAAATCAGATCGGATTCAAACAAGATAACCCAAAATTGACCCTTAATGTTATTGGAAATAGACTTGATTTTCTATTTGACATTTATAAATCAATTAAAAAAGCGGATTATAACAATCGAGTAAATAGCTCAGATGGAATTCAGTTATTATGGTTGAAAAACGGTGGTCCTGGAAATGCTATGATATTTGCTAAAAGTAGAAGTGATTGTAAAACAGTTTGTTTTTTAAAGGATGGTGGATGGAAAATGCATCATCGCGATGGATTGAATCATACTGAAGGTGATGTCCTAAAATATTTTGATTGGACGGATGTAAATGTAACTGGGGAGATTGTGCTTAGTATTGCTAAATATTTAACCTTGGATACGTCCCTAAATACGCAAAAAAGGGAGATAAAAACAATATGATATTTAAAAAAATCTTGATTATTTGTATGGTTTTTTTACTATTGGGGGTAAATCTATTACCATTAATTGATAGTAGATTTATAGAACCAAACATGAAAACATTTTTCGAAAATAAATTGGATACATCGGTGATCTATATCAATGCTTCTTCGCCATATGATTATGGATGGAAGGCAGGAATTCAATATAGGTTACAATATAAACTACTTGATTTTTTTATAGAACTTATAAAAAAGGGTGAGATTAATCCTACTAATATTGAAAATCAGATAAATACTATGAAAGAATATTATCCTATATTTTTAAAGGAATTGGAGGGTTTATCTGCAAGTACTGGAATAAAACTTGAAAGATTAATTGCTGCACAAATTATATTCCATCCATTGTTAGGGAGAGCTTGTACTGTTACTGCTTCAACAGGATTTGCTACAAAAAATAATGAGACGTACCTCACAGAAAATTATGATACAAACTTTGGAAATAGAAAAATTTTTAGATTTAATTTATTAAAAATTTTTATGATACCAATAATTCGATCATATACCTGGCGATGGAATCAATTTGTTAATATAGCACGACCAGGACCAGATCAATATAAGTATGCATTTATTGGGATACCAGTTATTAGTGAGATTGCACTATTAAACGAAAAAGGATTAGGTTATGGAGGAACTGGTACTCATCTTACAAATAACGAGAGTAGATACATTGATGAAGGTCCCGGCATCCTTCCATACTTTTTGAACAGAAATGCAATGAGGTATTGTAAGAATGTTTCTGAAGTGGCATCTCTTTTTAAAAATTCAGAGAGGGCCGCTAATAAAAATAAGGTCTGGCCTCATGATTATGACTACGATTCTTCCATATGGTGTGATAGTGAAGGCAATATACTACTTATTGAGCAGACTCATTCCTTTATTAATATAGTGTTTGGAAACTCAACAGGTATCACTGGTGCCCCTGAAGGTATATTATGGCATACCAATCATCACATATGGTTAGATGCAAATCAAACTGGATCAATATATCTGGGAGAAGAGGGTGTTAAAAAAAGTAGCTTTATACGAGCGGCTAGAGCTCGTGAATTACTTGAGATAAACTATGGAAATATTACATTGGATATATGTAAAAATATAACTAGAGATCATGAGAAAGGTAGTAAAGAAAATGGAAAAGATTCCTGGGATCTTTGTCGTCATCCAGATAAAAATGATTTTGCAATAACGCTTTTTTCGTGGATTATAGTTCCAAAAAAAATGACTGTTTACTGGACTTATGGATCTCCATGTAACCATAAATTTGTAGAAAAGGATTTTTCTAAGATATTTGAAGAATAAAAAATACTATTTATAATTAATATTGGAGTTGATTAATTAAACCATAAATTTCTAATACCGATGGAAATTAACTTTTGCAAAATTGGATGACTATAATATGCTAAAAATAGATCTACATATACATTCACAATATTCAGGTGATGGATTAGGTTCACCAAAGGAGATAATAAAGATATTGCAACAGAGAGGATTACAAGGTATGGCCATTACAGACCATAATTCTGTTGCAGGAAGTCTAAAAGCATTAGAAATTGCTCCAAAAGATTTTATTGTGATACCTGGTCAGGAAATATCAACCCTTGAAGGTCATATAGTTGCTTTAGGTGTCAAAAAAAATATTGAAAGAGAGTTATCAGTAGAAGAAACCGTTGAAAGAATTATTGATCTCGGTGGAATACCTCTAGTCGTCCATCTTTTTAGAAATATGTCAGGTATCAAAAAGAATAATCTTAAAAAAATTCATAAAAAACTTAATACAATTGAAGTTTTCAATTCATGCAGTGTTCCAAAATCAAATTTAAAATCAGCAAAAGTTGCAAAGGAATTTAATCTGGGTGGTACAGGCGGGTCTGATTCACATAAACCTGAATTTGTTGGTTATGGATACACATTAGTTGATACAACTGATTATAGCTTAGATACAGTTTTATCACAAATAAATAAGAAAAAAACATGGGGGAAAGGAGAGACCCTGCCATTATCTTATAGACGAGACAGAATGGCGAAATCAGTTAAACAATTCTTTCAGAGAGGATTTAAACGTATTTAAATTAAGGACTGATAAGAAACCTTTTAATCTAAATAAATTATACGATTGCTTATGGATGATGCACAAATTATCAATTCATTAGAAAATAAAATTAGGAACTTAGAAGAAAGGCTTAGAGCAATAGAAAAGGAACAAAGAAATATTCGTGAAGACATTTTATCAGGAACACCAGAGGGACGTATGCAAAGAAGAATACTTGAAAAACCACCAAAAAAGATAAAAGATTTTAAAGAAAAATTAGATAAAGAAATTAAGATTGAAATTTAGAATCGTAAATTCCCTCGGCTATTGCTTTTTGAATTTCTTGCGGCTTTTTTCCTTCGACTGTTACACCAATCGACACACAGGTACCAATTACCTCTTTTGTTTTGTGTTTGAGTTCTTTACCTAAAAGAGTCTCATATTTCATTTTGGCAATCTTAATTGCTTGATCAACTGTGAGATTTCCAATTTTATGAGTTCCAGCTGATCCTGATCCTTTCTCTAAGCCAAGCTCTTTAAAAATAAGAGATGATGTAGGTGGGGTACCGACTTCAACCTCAAAATTCTTAGTCTTTGGGTCGACAATTACCATTACAGGAACCTTCATTCCGTTAAATTGTTTAGTTTTATCATTAATTGTATTGATTATCTGCATTATATTTACTCCTAATGGACCAAGAGCTGGACCAAGAGGAGGTCCTGCAGATGCTTTTCCTCCTTCCACAAGTGCTTTAATTTTCTCTGTCATATATCTAATCCCTCTTTTCCTCTTCTGATTTGTTCTTTTCTTCGTCTTTTCTTTTTATAACTCTTACTTGTTCTCCTCGAACAGTAATTGGTATAGGAACCACGGATTCAAAAAGTTCCACAGTAATTTCTTCTTTTGTATCGTCTATATGAGTTACTTTAGCGGTCTCACCTCTAAAAGGGCCTGCTATCATTTCAACAACATCACCCTCAGTAATCTTTGCCACAGCAGATGCTGGAATGAGGAAGTGCTGTATCTGATCGATAGGAATATCACCCTCAAGCATGTTTCGTGCATATGAAACAGTCTTTATCATATCTCTAATACGTTCTTTATCATAACTTTCAAGAAAAATATATCCCCTAAGTTCAGGTGTTACCAAAATTGATGGGATTTTAATTTTTGATTTGCCTGCTCTGCTATTTATGAGATCAGCTGTGTTTTGCTCTTTACCAACTTGAGTTTTTATAGTAAATATTTTTGTATTCTCCTGAACAATTTCTTCAGAATTTGAACCTTCCATAATAATACACCTTTCTATAGTCCAAGTATCTCTGCTATCCAAGGAGCAACTAGTTCAGCTACTAAAAAGATAAGAAATCCAAGGCCTCCTATCAATATAATACCTAACCCTGTTATTTTTGAGGTTTTTGCATACTCTTCGTTTGTTGGTTTTCTAGCCATTTTAAGGACTCTTCCATATTTTCCTTTACCAATTCTATTCTGTCTTGATTCTATATTATGTTGTAAATCCCAAGCCTTTTCCACAAATGATCGGTCATCAGGAACTTTGTCTTTTCGATTGAAGAATTTCACTTATTTACACCCCTTTTAGGCAAGTTGGTCAAATAAATGGATATATATAAAGAATTTGGCTGTTTTTAATTAATAAATAAGAAAAAATTATGGAAGTTTGATTATTGGATGGATTATGCTACGAAATCAATGCCAAATTCTTCTTTTTCAAATGATTTCTGAGTTGGACCAAGGATCTGCTTTGATTTAACGCCTGTTATTACAAGCATTGCTCGAATGTTACTCTTAAGATTTGGATCAACTGTTGTACCCCATATTATTCGTGCGTTCGGATCGACTCTTGAATATATCTCCTCAACTACTCGCTCTGCTTCACTAATAGTCATATCTTCACCACCTGTGACATTGACCAGTGCACCTGTTGCCTCAGATATATCAACCTCCAAGAGAGGAGAATTAAGAGCTTCTACAACAGCATTAACTGCTTTATTTTCACCTTCTGCTTCTCCAAGTCCTATCATAGCTACTCCACCACGTTTCATAACAGTTTTTAAATCAGCAAAATCTAGGTTTACAAGACCAGGCATTGTTATCATCTCAGTTATGCCCTTAATAGACCTCATTAAAACCTCATCTGCAACCTTGAAAGCAGCATTAAGTGAAAGATTTGGAACAATATCAAGTAGTTTATCATTTGGAATTACAATAACAGTATCACAAATATCCCTCAACCGTTTTAGACCTGTTTCAGCGTTTTCCATTCGAATTACTCCTTCTACACTAAATGGAAGGGTAACAACACCTATAGTTAATGCACCTGTTTCTTTGGCAATTTGTGCAACTATTGGAGATGCCCCAGTACCAGTTCCGCCTCCAAGTCCGCATGTTACAAATACCATATCAGCATGACCAATAGCACCTCTTATATCTGGTTCACTTTCTTTTGCCGCCTCTTCACCAATCTGAGGTAAAGAGCCTGCACCAAGACCTCTGGTTAGGTGTCTACCAATCAAGACTTTATGAGGTGATTGAGTTAATAATAGATGCTGAGCATCAGTATTAATAGCAACTAACTCTGCTCCACTTATCAGGCTTGCTACACAACGAGCGATAGTATTTGTTCCAGCACCTCCACAACCAATTACTTTAATAGTAGTGGTGAGGCCAGATAATACTTCTTCAAGTTCTCTATCAACAGTATTACGTGTTAACGATTTGTTTAAAGGATCATTCTTTTTATTTGTTTTTTTAGCTGGTT
Source organism: Thermoplasmatales archaeon (assembly GCA_030672305.1). GTDB lineage: Archaea > Thermoplasmatota > E2 > DHVEG-1 > DHVEG-1 > SG8-52-3. The sequence continues at coordinate 41,305 of DAOVGR010000014.1, forward strand.
TTTTAGCATTTTTCTCATTTGCAACTACTTCTTCAATAATCTTCTTCATAAACTCACCATACCCTCACACCAATAATCCCCTCATAACTGAGATTAATATATTTTTTTCAATATTGTAAACAAAAATCTAATAATTAAAGATTTCCTAAAAATTGTTTAAATAATTTCCAAAGAAAAGTCAATACTTTTTATTGAGTGAGTGATATATCCAAGAGAGATTCTATCTGCAAATGAGGCATATTTGCTAATATTACTTAACGTAATTCCACCTGATATTTCAATAAGGATATTTTGATTTATCTCTCTGATTTTTTTTGCAATTTCTCTTCCAGTTTCCGGATCAAAATTATCAAGCATAATAACATCAACATTGAGTGCTGCAGCAGTTATTGCATCCTTTTCATTTTCAACTTCAACTTCTATAATTTTATTTTTAACTTTTTCTTTAATTATGATAATTGTTTTTTTGACAGAACCAATAAGTTTAATGTGATTATCCTTAATCATAATTGCATCATAAAGTCCAAATCTATGAGATTCTCCACCACCAATTACAACAGCTTTTTTTTCATATTTACGAAATCCCGGAGTTGTCTTTCTTGTTGCAGCCACTGTAACTTTAGGGTTTATTGATTTACAAATTTCTACTAGTTTCTTTGTCTCTGTGGAAATACCACTCATTCTTCCAATTATGTTTATTGCCAATCTTTCTCCTTTAAGAATTGATCTTGCTGTACCATCGACAATGGCGACAATAGTCCCTTTTTTGACAAAATCACCATTATTTACCTTAAACTCTGTATTTGCACCAGTCTTATCATATACATCTTTAATTTCATCTAAGCCTGCAATAATACAGTTTTCTTTTGTAATAATATGAGCTTTAGCATATTCATTAAAAAATAATGAATCAGATGTGATATCTCCTTCAGTTCCAAGATCCTCATCAAGAAATCTATCAATATCGTTCATAACAATATTTTTTATATTGATTTGGTGTTTTAAGGTTTTGGTAGATTGCATGAATCTTGGAATTATTGGCTGTGGGGCAATTGGAACTGATTTGGCTCTTGCTGCAGATAAAATAAAGGAAATTGAAAAAATATATCTCTATGATATCAAAGAAAATGCATCAAAAGATCTTTGTAAAAAGATTACAAAATCAGAGGTAAAAAAAGTTAAGGATTTTTTACCACTTGTAGACGTTGTTTTTGAAGGTGCTTCACAAAAAGCTGTAAAGGACTATGCAGAAGAAGTTCTAAATGCAGGAAAAAATTTAATCATTATGAGTGTTGGGAGTTTGTTCAAAGACAGTTTTAGGAAAAAACTTCAAAATAAAGCCCGAGAAAAAAAATGTAAAATTTATATTCCCTCAGGCGCAATTTGTGGAATTGATGGAATCTTATCAGCTAGTATAGGTGGTATAGATGAGGTAACCCTTGTAACAACCAAGCCACCAGAATCCTTTGGAAAAAATTATTCTATACGAACTGTACTTTTTAAAGGAAATGCTAAAGATGCTGTGAAAAAATTTCCTACAAATATAAATGTAGCTGCAAGTCTATCCCTTGCTGGGATGGGATTTAATTTAACGCAAGTGCAGATTGTTGCTGATCCTGTAGTTAGCAGGATAAGTCATAAGATACTTGCTCATGGAAAATTTGGAAGATTACGAGTTGAATTAGAGAATATGCCTAATCCTAATAATCCAGGATCGAGTTATATGGCTTCATTGTCTGCTATTGCAACTCTTAAAAAAATAATTGATCCTATACAAATAGGTATTTAATTAACGTTTAACATAGATTTAGTAAAGGTGTAAAGACAAAAGATAGATTTAAATAATAAAAATCCAGGACTATAATTTTTAACTAAACCAAAACTAAATATCTATCTTTTAATTACTCAATTCAATAGAGATTATGAAATTTGAAATTAAAGATAGAGATGCTGCAGGTAGAATATGTAAATTTACTACAAAGCATGGTACTATCAATACTCCTACGCTCCTACCTGTAATTAATCCTAATAAGATGTTGATTACTCCAAAAGAAATGAAAAATCTTTTTGGTGTAGAAATAGTAATCACAAACTCATACATTATATTTAAAGATAAGAAATTAAGAAAAATAGCATTAGAAAAAGGAGTTCATAAACTTATAGATTTTAATGGACCAATCATGACTGATTCTGGGACATTTCAATCTTATGTGTATGGTGATATCAAAATAGATCCTATTGAAATTGTTGAATTTCAACGAGATATTGGAAGTGATATTGGTACAATACTTGATGTTTTTAGTACTCCAAATCAAAAAAAATCAGAAGTTGAACAAATTGTTAAAGAAACAGTTAAACGTGCAAAAAAAAGTGTTGATGTAAAAGGAGATATGGCACTTGCGTGTACAGTCCAAGGTTCTATTTATCCTGATGTAAGGCAGATATGTGCAAAACAACTAAGCAAATTAGATTCAGATTTTTTTCCCATAGGGGGGGTTGTACCTCTTATGGAAAACCAGAGATATACTGATCTTGTAAGATGTATTATCTATTCAAAAAAAGGTTTAGATCCCTCTAAACCAGTACATTTATTTGGAGCAGGACACCCTCTTATATTTCCACTTGCGGTTGCTCTTGGATGCGATTTTTTTGATTCGTCTGCTTATGTAAAGTACGCAAATGATGATAGATTTCTTTTCCCCTGGGGAACTGAAAAGCTTGATAATTTAATAGAATTACCGTGCTCCTGCCCAATTTGTTCGAAATATACTAAAACTGAGTTATTAAAAATGGATAAAAATGTTAAAACTATAGAAATTGCTAAGCATAATCTGTATATCACTTTTATGGAATTAAAAAAGATAAGAAATGCGATTGCACAGGGTAATCTTTGGGAACTTGTTGAAAGAAGAGCAAATTCTAATCCTTATCTACTCGAAGCATTAAAGGAGCTTAGAAAAAAGGAAAATAAAGAATTTCTAGAGCAATTTGAACCAACTAGCAAGAAAAAAGCATTGTTTTATACAGGATGTCAGACTATCCATAGACCAGAAGTATATAGAATTCAAAAAAGGTTACTAGAAAGATATAACGAATCATATGATACAACAATAGTTTTTCCAGATGGAACTAAACCTTATTCAGTTTATTATTCTGATAAAATTAATAGAATATTTAAGCGGAATTGTAAATTAAATATCCTGATTGATTCTCATCTTGGTCCTGTTCCTCTTGAACTTGATGAAATGTATCCTTTTGCCCAGTCAATATTTCCAGATGTAACTGATAAAGAAACTGAGGAATTTGTAACAAAAATATTTGATGATTTCATAAAAAATAAAAATATGATATGTTGGACTGGATCTGCAACCTTGAATGAGTTTCAACCAAATCAAGAAGAATGTAAAGATTTTGATATAATGAGGATCTCTGCTATTTCCGATATGCAATTTGGAAAAGGTGCAGGAAAAGCTATACTTAATGGGAAAATAAGAATTGTCAAATCAAAAAAGACAAGTAAAATAAGAAATATTTACTGCAATGAAAAACATGTTTTATCAATGCGTGCCGAAGATGGCATGTTTACCCTAAAATTAGATGGAGCAAAATTGTTACATAAATATTTTAAATACCCAAAGCTAAGAGTTGTTGTCGATGATGACGTATCTGCATTTATCAAAGAAGGTAAAAGTGTTTTTTCAAAATTTGTTAAAGATTGTGACCCTGAGATTAGACCTTTTGACGAATGTCTAATAGTAAATGAAAGTGACGTGTTGATTGCAGTTGGCCGATGTCTATTAAATCGAATAGAGATGTTATCATTTTCCTATGGCATGGCTGTTAAAACAAGAGATGCTGTGGGTTAGTTTTTTCAGAAAACTCTTTAATACTATACAAAGCTTATTTTTTTGGATAAGATGAGCAGATATGGTAGTGGTTTTAGGGAACCCCCATGGGTAATGGGTTCTCCAAAAGAGGTTATGGACTGGATGGAAGCTAGTCATCCTGGTGAAAAGGGAAAAGATAAACATAAATATAAAAAAGAATTTTTGAAAAATCTTCATATAAAGTTTGATTTTGATGTAAAAAGAAAAGAGGTAGATCCTCCCAGTTTTCTTTCGAAGATGATATTTGGAAAAATGATAGAGGAAGACTTTGAATTGCTCTCTACTACGGAATTGATATTAAGAGGACTTGCAAAAGCAAAGTTTAGAAATACAGCAAAAATAGTTGTTGATGGTAATACACTGTATGAACATCCTGAGAAAAAATCAGATCTTAGAAAAACAATAGAGGACATAGGTGAATATTCATCTGAAATAACAAAAGGGAAAAATGTCATAATAACTGCAATATTGGCAGATGTAGAAAAGAGTACTGCTACTATAAAAATAAACAAAATCCATAGTCCAAAAGAACATTCAGTTGACATTCAAATAACAGGTAAGATTAGAAAAGAGATCTACCACACATTTCTCAACTACTTAAACGAAAAAATAGGTTTAAAAGAAGAATCTTAGAATTAATCGTCAATAGACGAATTTCTAATAAACAATTATAAAAATAGGTAGCTGAATTCTGGTTCACTTAATAAGGAGGCATTATTTTATGTCAAATAAAGATAAATCATCACAAATATCTGGTTTCTATAAGCTATCAATTAAAGACAGAATAGAATTGGTAAAAAAATTTTCTAATCTGAATGATGAAGAAACACAGTTGTTTTCTTCCTGCTTAAATATGGATATTGCCGATAGAATGATTGAGAATGTCTTAGGAACTTTTGAAATTCCTCTCGGAATAGCTGTAAATTTTCTGATTAATAATAAGGATTATCTTGTGCCAATGGCAATAGAGGAATCAAGTGTTGTTGCTGCAGCAAGTAATGCTGCAAAAATTGCAAGAATTAATGGGGGATTTAAAACTGAATGTACAGAGCCTCTAATGATAGGTCAAATTCAGATTTTACATATCGATGATGTTGTAGGTTCAGCCAAAAAAATCTTGAATAAAAAGAAAGAAATTTTAAAACTTGCCAATAATCAAGATAAAGTACTTGTAAAATTTGGTGGAGGAGCTAAAGATATTGAGGTAAGAATACTTGATAGCCCCATTGGAAAAATGATAGTAGTTCATCTAATTGTGGATGTTCGTGATGCAATGGGAGCAAATGCTGTTAATACAATGTGTGAAGCCCTTGCTCCAATGCTTGAAGAGATAGCAAATGGTAAGGTCCGGTTAAAAATTCTTTCAAATCTTGCTGATAAACGAATTGTTAAGGCAAAAGCTGTGTTTGATAAAGAAAAAATGGGAGGAGAAAAAGTTGTTGATGCATTCCTTGAATCTTATAATCTTGCAGCGATTGATCCATACAGAGCAGCTACTCATAACAAGGGAATAATGAATGGTATTGACTCATTGATCATTGCAACTGGTAATGATTTTCGGGCAATTGAAGCAGGTGCCCATGCATATGCAGCTAAAAATGGGCAATATACCTCATTAAGTCATTACTACAAAGATAAGAATGGAAATCTTGTTGGCGAATTAGAACTACCAATGGCTATAGGGATCATTGGTGGTGTAGGAAACATCCATCCTAAAGCAAAACTTTGCAAGAAAATACTTGGTATAAAAACTGCAAAAGAGCTAGCGGAAATAGTGGTAAGTCTTGGCCTTGCTCAGAATTTTGCTGCGGTATTTGCTTTATCAACAGTAGGAATACAAAAGGGACATATGTCATTACATGCAAAAAATATAGCAGTAATGGCTGGTGCAGAGGGAAATGAAATTGATAAAGTTGCAGAAAAGATGATAAAAGAAGGCAAAATAAAAATAGATAGAGCAGAAGAAATATTAAAAGAAATTAGATAATTCTATCAGCAATATCCTCTGGTTCTCTTTCGCAATAATAGCACTTTATTTTAGGCGGATCCTTTTCAATTACGTTAAATCTACTTTTTACAGGTTCATTTGCATTAGATACACATGTAGGATTAGAGCAACAGACAATACCAATTATTTCATTTGGTAGCTCAACTTTATGTTTCTTTGCAACATTATAATTACGTATGATATTTATTGTTGCTTTTGGGGCAATAAGTGCAATTTTATCAACCTCTTGGGGATCAATCTCTCGATTTTCGACTTTCACTATGTCTTTTTTTCCAAATTTACTCTTCACATTTATTGCAACACTTATAACAGAAGAAGTACTAATTGGAATACCTAGTATATGTAAGACTTTTACAGCATTTCCCGCAGTAATATGATCAATTACTGTTCCATTCTTAATTAGAGGTATTTTTAACTCTTTTTTCATATTCTCCCCCCAATAACAAGCGAAAGCAAAGCCATTCTAACAGGTAATCCATTAAAAGCTTGTTTAAAATACAGAGCATGATGTGTTTTATCAACTTCTGGATCAATTTCAGTAACTCTGGGTAAAGGATGCATAATTATTAGGTCTTCTTTAGCACTTTTTAAAAGTTCGTTATTGACTTTATATGAACCAACAACACGATTATATTCTTCGGCATCAGGAAATCGCTCTTTTTGAATTCTTGTAACATACAAAACATCTGCATCTCTTATTGCTTTTTCTAAATTAGAAGTTGATATAGGTTCTATCCCAAGATCCTTACATTCGCCAACTACTTCATTAGGCATCTTTAAACTAGTAGGAGAGACAAGAGTAAGTTTTGCTCCATATAAAGCTAAAGCATATGCAAGAGAATGCACGGTTCTACCATATTTTAAATCACCTAAAAGTACTATCTTTTTATTCTTGATTTTTTTCTTCTCTTCACGTATTGTAAATAAATCAAGAAGACACTGCGTTGGATGTCTCCCTGCTCCATCTCCAGCATTGAGAACAGGCACATCAGAGAATTCAGCAGCAAGTCGAGCTGCACCTTCATGGGGATGTCTAACTACTATTGCATCACTATATGAATCTGCCATACGTATAGTATCAGAAAGGCTTTCTCCTTTTTTTTGTGAGGTTCCACTAGGATCTGAAAACCCAATAACTCTTCCACCAAGTCTGTTCATAGAACTCTCAAAACTCAGTCTTGTTCTGGTACTTGGCTCAAAGAATAGTGATGATAATACTTTTCCCTTTAATATATTCTTAAATTTATCTCCTTTTGCATAGGGAATCATATCCTCAGCATAATCGAGGATATAGTTGATTTCATTCTTTGTAAAATCTTTTATTGAAATTATGTCTTTTCCATTAAATTTCATACAAATCAAAAAGACAAACATGTAAAGGATGTTTAATAAGCTTTTTAATTCGTTAAATATAGAAAGGTTGGCATAATATATTAATATAATAAAATTCCTATAGTATTATGATAATAATTGCTCAATAAGATATATATAGTATGCGTTACTGAAAGAGATATGTAAGAAAATTGATGGGGACTTTATATGTCAAAAAATCAAAAATCTAAAAATTATGCTGTTACAAAATTACACAAAATTTTAGATTATAATTCAAAAAAAGATATTCGTCCTGAAAATGAAAAATATCTTGGATCATTAAGTCAAAGATTAAAAGAAATTTCTGGGGAAGAAATTATTTTAAAGAGGAAAATAAATAAAGAAATTCTAGAGGATGGTGCTGATACCTTAAAACCAAAAGTAATTGTACATGCAAGAGAGGTAAAGAAAGAGTCTGAACTCCCAGAAATAAAAATTGAAGAAAAGAAAAAGAGAGAATTTAGGGGCGAGGATATATTTGAAATCAAAAAAATTAAGATAAAAGAACCAAAATTTATTGAAGTTAAACCTAAAGCTTCTTCGAAAGAAGAGATTATAGAAATTGGAGATCTAAAAGCGGAGGAAGAGAAATTACTTGAATGGGATTCTATAGAGGTTCATAAAAAAGAGGAAAAATTAGAAGAACTTCCTGAATTAGAATCTATATCCCAAATAGAGATTAAAAAAACTGAACCAGAACCTTTTGAAAAAATAAAAGAAAAAAAAGAAGAAAAAAAGGAAATAGATGATAGCACTAATTTTTGTCCTGAATGTGGAACCAAGCTTGATAATTTAGTAGAGGTCTGCTCTAATTGTGGAAAAAAAATAAGAGATGAGGAAATACCATCATTTATTCCTGTTAAAAAAGTTGAGAAGGAACATATTCCTTCGGAATGGGAACCAATTGAAATTGAAAAACCAAAAGATGAAAAAATATCTTTTATTGAAAAAGAAGTAAAAATTACTGTTTTTAAAGATTTTAAAAGTATAGATGATGAAATAGCTGCTCTACTTTATAATAATGGAATTACTACAATTGATTTATTAAATAAAGCCACTTTAAAGGAATTAACAAAAATTAAGGGCATTAAAAAAAAGGCTGCGAAACGGATTAAAAAAGAACTTAAAAAAATGAGTAAAAAACCGGAAAAGGAAAAACCAATCGAAATAGAAGTGTTTGAAAAAGAGGATTTTATCGAAGAGGAATTCCCAGTAGATAAAGAGATTGAAGAAGAATCAGAAGAGTGGTCTTCTAATGCGGAATTAACTTCAAAACCCTCTGTATGGGAACCCATTGAAGATGAATTTAAGGAAACAGAGGAAAAAGAAACTGTTATTTTTGAAGAATTTACTGCTGATAAGGAAATTGAAAAATCTCTAATAGATGAGGAGATTAAAGTAGAAGTTTTTAGAAATATAAAAAGTATAGATAGTAAAACCGCAGTTCTACTTTTTGATAATGGATATTCCACTGTTGATGCCCTTATTGAAGCTCCAATAAAAGATTTAATAAAAATAGAAGGAATAAAAAGAAAAACAGTCAAAAAAATCAAAAAAGAACTTGATAAAACCGAATCAACACCAAGTATAATACCCTCTGAAGAGAAACAAGAAAAAACTAAAACTGATAATTTTCAAAAAATTAGAGAAGAATTAGATACAACAAAACAAGAATTTAAAACAATAACGAAAGAGTTAAACAAAAAAGAAAAAAACACTCAAAAACTACAAGAAGAATTAGATGACAAAATAAAGGACCTAGAATCCAAAAAAACTGAATTATACAACAGAGATGAAGAAATAAAACAATTACAAAATCAATCAGAACAAAGTAAACAAGAACTAGAAATAGGAAGCCAAGAATTAAATAAAAAACAGGAAGAAATAGATCAATTACAAAAAGGACTAGAAGATAAAACATTGGATTTAGAATCAAAAACCAATGAAATTGATGACAGAGACAAAGAAATAAAACAATTACAAAACCAATTAGAGAAAAGATTACAAGAACTAGAAACAGGAAACTCTGAATTAAATAAAAAAGAAGAAGAAATTGAAAAAATAAAACAAGATTTACTTATAAAAACAGAAGAATTAGACGAAAAATATAAAACCATCACAGAACTGCAATCAGAACTAACAGATAAACAAAAAGAATTAGAAAGAAAAGATAAAGAAATTAAAATCAAAGCTTTCAAAGATATGATAAGCATAGATGATGAAACAGCTATACTACTTTTTGACAATGGAATAACAACAATTGATGCACTTAAAACCACTCCCCAAAAAAGTCTAATAAAAATAAAAGGAATAAAAAGAAAAAAAGCTAACCATATTAAAAAAGAACTAGACGAAAAATCTAATAAAGAATCTTTTCAGGAGTTAGAACCAGAAATTGAAAAAAGACCTACAGAATATATCCCAGATAAAAAAGAAACTACTAAAAAATTAAAGGCAGAAGAGGAAAGATCTGCTGAATATTCTGCTGATGAAAATGAAATTACTAAATATGAGGCTAGGGAAATTGATAAAAAAATAGCTGATGAATTCTCCCTTGTTGTTATAGATGATGATATTTTTGAAGATATTAAAAGCATAGATGAAAAAACCTCAAAGTTACTTAAAGAAAACGGAATCACTACAATTGACGCACTTAAAGTCGCAACTGTAAAAGATTTGACAAAGATTAAGGGGATAAAAAGGAAAATTGCAAAACAAATAAAGAAGGAGATTATTAATTCACCTGAAACAGACATAGATAAAAAAGTAGAGGCATCCTCTGAAGGAGAAGAAGAAATATCTGGAGATGAAGAGGAAACGGAATGGGAATATTATGATGAACATTTAATATCTCATTCAACATTGAAAGAATATAAAGGCTTTAGACAGGGGGATTATTCTCTGTATAAAAAAGAAATTGAAACAAAATCAGGCAAAAAAAGAGCTGTCAGATTTTTCAGCAAAGCTGAGCCTGATGATGCAGAACCTATTGACCTGCCAAATGGATACGAAGTAAAGAAAAATAAAAAGACTGGTCTTCCTTATTTAAGAAAGAAAAAGTAGTTTTTACCAAGATTTATAAAAGATTTTTATATCCTACTTATTTGTGCGAATAAAATGAGTTGGAATGGACCATTGAATAAAATTGATAATTATAGATTTGAGATTCCTTCTAGTTATAGAGGTGAACGAAATAACTTGGAGATGAAGACGTCTGCAGTAATTTATGCTGACGATAAAATGGTCCGCAATATTAGGGGTGATAATGCCCTTGAACAAGCTGCAAATGTCGCAACTCTTCCAGGAATTGTTGGGAAATCTTTAGCAATGCCAGATATTCATTGGGGTTATGGTTTTCCCATAGGGGGTGTTGCTGCAACCGATGCTGATGAAGGTGTTATTTCGCCTGGCGGAGTTGGTTTTGATATTAACTGTGGTGTTAGACTTGTCAGGACAAATTTGCATATAAATGACCTAACTGAAGATAAAATCAAGAGTTTGGTTGATGAGATGTTCAAGAACGTCCCCTCGGGTCTTGGTTCAAAGGCCAAAATTAGATTTAGTAAAAACGAACTTAATGATGTATTAAGATTAGGGGCTAAATCTCCTGTAGAAAAAGGTTATGGATGGGAAGAAGATATTAAGTTCTTAGAGGAGAATGGCTGCCTGGATTATGCGGATACCTCGCATGTATCAGAAAAAGCAATTCAAAGAGGAATGTCTCAAGTTGGATCTCTAGGAGCCGGAAATCATTTTCTTGAAATACAAAAGGTAACAGAAATTTTTAATCCTGATGCCGCAAAAGTTTATGGGATAAACAATATTGGACAAATAACAATAATGATTCATACTGGTTCTAGAGGTTTTGGCCATCAGGTATGTACAGATCATCTTAGAGTTCTAGAACAAGCCGTTAGAAAGTACAATATCCGACTTCCTGACAGACAGCTAGCTTGTGCACCAGCAAAATCTATGGAAGGTCAATCATATTTGAAGGCAATGGCATGTGCAGCTAATTTTGCTTGGGCAAATAGACAACTAATAGTTCATTGGATTAGGGAGTCCTTCGAAAGAGTTTTAAATAATAGTGCTGAAAATATGGATATGGGAATTGTATACGATGTATGCCACAATATCGGAAAACTTGAAGAACATGAAATAGAAGGCAAAAAGAGAATGGTTTATGTCCATCGAAAAGGAGCGACTAGAGCATTTGGACCAGGAAAATCAGAAATCCCTTCTAAATATCGTGAAATTGGACAACCTGTATTAATTCCAGGAGATATGGGAACAGAAAGTTATCTTCTTCGTGGTACAAAAGAATCAGAGGAAACATTTGGGTCCACTTGCCATGGTGCAGGACGTGTATTATCAAGGCATCAGGCACTTAAGAAATGGCGTGGTGAGTACATAGTACAAGAACTAAAAAACAGAGGTATATATGTTCACCCAGCAAGTTTTAAGGTTGCTGCTGAGGAAGCACCTGGCGCATATAAAGATATTAGAAATGTTGTTGATATAGCTCATGGGGCAGGTATATCTAAAAAAGTAGTAAAATTCGTTCCCTTAGGAGTTGTAAAAGGATGATAAAAATTTTACCAATTAATTTTAAATGCTTGAATGTATATTTAGGTGCAGAAGATGGTGATGCATTTGGAAGAAGTTGAGATATGTAATTTTGAAGACGTAGATCTTAAAGGGGCAACAGTAATTGCTGGCTTTCCCTCTATTGGATTAGTTAGTACTATTGCAGCAAATTACCTTATTGATGCCTTAAATTTAACACAAATTGGTTGTGTTACATCCCCTCAATTTCCAGCATTATCAGTTGTTCACACTGGAGAACCTCTATCACCAGTTAGAATATATGCCGGTGATCAGGGATATCAAAAGAAAATTGTAGTATTTGTATCTGAGTTTAAACCTAAACCTAATCTAATTAATTCTATTTCTGAGACAATTATGACTTGGGCAAACGAAAAAGATTGCAAACTACTTATTTCTCCAGAGGGAATGGTTGTTGAAGGTAAATCTGGTGAGGGTGTAGAAGCAGTTGAGGCATATGCAATAGGATCAACTGAAAATGCCCGGTCAATGCTCCTTGAGAAAAAAATTGCACAGTTTAAAAATGGAATAATTGCTGGTGTTTCAGGTGTTTTGTTAAATATTGGAAAACAGCAGGATTTTAACGTAATTTCAATTCTAGCAGAAGCGCATCCTAACTATCCTGATGCTAAAGCGGCTGCCGCTGCAATAAATGTAATGGCGCTATTAATGGATATAGAAATTAATGTCACACCACTTTATGAGGAATCAGAACGTATTGAAAAACAACTTCAGAAGTTCCATAAACAGGCTAAACCAATGGTTTCTGCAGGCCAAGCACCACAACCAAGCATGTACGGATAATTAAATTCTTTATTTTTCAATCTGATAAAGAACTTTTTAATAGCTTATGCTATTGCCGATGTTGAACTATGGTAGAAATACCCAAGAGTCACCCTAGATATTTATCACTGAAAACAAGAGAAAAAATTAAGCAAGCAATGAAGAAGGGATTGGTACATGAGACAGGATTAATTGCCCATGGGCGCGGAGAGGCCTTTGATTATTTAATTGGTGAAAAAACAATACCTTCTGCTGAGGAAGCAGAAAAGGTAGCTGCTTCAACCTTGATTTGTGCAGAAAATCCAGTTATTTCTGTAAATGGAAACGTTGTTGCACTTACAGCAAAAGAAATCATAGAACTTGCAGAAATAATCCCTGCAAAACTTGAAGTTAATCTTTTTCATAGATCAGAGAAAAGAATAGAAAACCTTATTTTGGAGCTAAAAAAACAGGGGGCAAAAAAGGTCTATGGAGCATCAGCTAATGCTCAGATTTCAAGTTTAGAACATAACAGGAGCCTTTGTGATAAGGAAGGTATTTATTCTGCAGATGTTGTTCTTGTTCCTCTTGAAGATGGTGACAGATGTGAAGCTCTAAAAGCTATGGGCAAATCTGTAATAGCAATTGATCTAAATCCTCTATCAAGAACGGCAAGAACAGCAGATATTACAATTGTTGATAATGTGATAAGAGCAATTCCAAATATTAGTAAATGGGTTAAAAAACTAAAAAATGAAGATATTGAAACTTTGAATAATATGGTTAAGTCTTGGAATAATAATAAAATGTTAAGAGATGTTTCTTCTTTCATTTCAAAAAGACTAAATTCATTGTTTTAATTATGGGTGGATTATGGAATCTTTAAGAACTCATTATTCAATTGATGTGACTAGTAAGGAATATGGAAAAACTATATCTGTTGCTGGTTGGGTAGAAGATATTAGAAATATTGGTTCTATTGCTTTTATTATTCTCCGCGACAGAAAAGGAACTCTTCAGATTACTATTCTGAAAAAAGAGGACATAAAGATTTTTGAGGAATTAGTTAATATTTCTCGTGAGTCTGTAATTTCTGTTGAAGGTCTTTGTAAAAAAAGTGATAAGGCTAGAAATGGCTATGAGGTTATTCCTCATAAAGTGAATATTTTATCTACTGCTGAAACACCTTTACCATTAGGTGTTGTTGATAAAATAGAATCTGAACTTGAAACTCGTCTTGATAATCGGTTTATAGACCTCAGAAAACAGGAGATTCAGGCAATTTTCAAGATTAGAAATGAGATTATTGCAGCGGTACATGAGTATTTAAAAAAAGAGAATTTCATTGAGGTTCATACTCCAAATATTATTGCTAGTTCCTCTGAAGGAGGAACCGATGTTTTCAAGCTTAAATATTTTGAAAAGGAAGCTTTTCTTGCACAATCTCCACAGTTATATAAACAGATGTTGATGTCCACAGGTCTTGATAGAGTCTATGAAATTGCATGGTATTTTAGAGCTGAGGAGCATAATACCCGTAGACACCTGAATGAGTCAACAGCTGTAGATTTAGAAATGGCCTTTATCAAAGACGAAGAAGATGTAATGAAAATCCTTGAAAACCTTGTTTTTTCTATGTGGAAAAGAGCATGTGATTGTAAGGAAGAACTTGATGTTTTAAAACAGAAAATTGAGGTACCAAAACTTCCCTTTAAAAGAGTAAAATATGATGAGGTTATTGATAAACTAAATAATAATGATTGTGACCTTAAATGGGGAGCTGATCTTGGATCTGAGGAAGAGAAACTCTTAGGAAAAATTATGAAAAAGGAGGGGCATGAATTCTATTTTATCACGAAATATCCAATAGAGGCTAAACCCTTCTATACAATGCCTCAAGAAAGTAAATATTCCCGGGGTTTTGATCTAGAATGTAAAGGTGTAGAGATTGCATCAGGTAGTCAACGTATCCATGATGTTGAACTATTAACAGATAGAATTAAAGCATGTAACCTTAATCCAAATGATTTCAAATCATATCTTAAAGCTTTCAGATTTGGTATGCCTCCGCATGGTGGTTTTGGATTTGGAATAGAGCGATTTTTGATGAATCTACTCGATATCAGAAATATTAGAGAATGTATTTTATTTCCAAGAGATAGAACAAGACTTACACCGTAAATGTTATAAGTTAAAATTAGTTGGCGTCTAGATAGTATAGAATATCAATAAAAAATACAAGGTGAGGGAAAATGAGAAGTATAAATGAAGCAAAGGCTTTTGGAGGAATTGGAGCACTTTTAATGCTAATTGGAACATTTACTAATGGAGGTCCTATTCTCTGGATTTTAGGTCTTGTGTTTATATTCATTGCTGTTAAAGCAATTTCAAAAATAACTAAGGATGAAGACGTTTATAGTAATTATCTAATGTATTTCATATTCAGTATTCTTGCTATTATTGCAATAGTAATCATATTGGGTATTGCTTTTGGAGTTGCAGGTGGATTTTCATGGGTTAATGAAGTATCAAAACTACAACCAAACGATATTACTGATCTTAATATGTTTTGGGACTTATTTGGTGATATGATAGTTGGTGCTATTGTAGCATTAGTTGTTGGTTGGGTCTTAGTAATAATATCTGCTTTATATTTAAGAAAATGTTATAATAGTATAGCTGAACATACAAAAGTAGATTTATTTAAAACAACAGGAAAATGGTATTTCCTTGGAGCAATTACTTCCATAATTTTAATTGGAATTATCATTTTATTTATTGCAAAATCAATGGAAATTGTAGCATTTTTCTCTTTGCCAGATAAGCTTTCAACCCCAAAAGAATCTTAGAAGAATCTTTATCTCATTTTTTTTTTATTTTTTTCTATACTTTCAATTATCCTAGCTTAATCTTATAAACAAAAGGTTTGAATACCATAAACTTATGAGGAAAAAGACAGATAAAAAGAACCTTGATAGTTTTGGGGGGCAGCTTTGAAAGATATTACAATAAAGGGAGCTAGAGAACATAATCTTAAAAATATTAACTTAGTAATCCCTAGAGATAAGTTTATTGTAATTACTGGAATATCTGGTTCTGGAAAATCAACTCTTGCATTTGATACTATATATGCAGAAGGGCAACGCCGTTATGTTGAATCACTTTCTGCTTATGCAAGACAGTTTTTAGGACTGATGCATAAACCTGATGTTGATAGCATTGAAGGTCTTTCTCCTGCAATTTCAATTGAGCAAAAATCAACAAGTAAAAATCCACGTAGTACTGTAGGAACTATTACAGAAATATATGATTACCTTAGACTTCTTTATGCAAGGGCTGGTACTCCTTATTGCCCAGAACATAATTTAAAAATTGAATCTCAATCTCCTGAAAAAATTTCAAAAAGAATTGGTGAAGATTTTAAAGGTATGATAACAATTCTTTCCCCTATTATTCGACAGAAAAAGGGAACATATGAACAACTTTTTACAGATTTAAATAAAGAAGGTTGGACAAAAGTACGTGTTGATAAAGCTATATATCGAACAGATGAGACAATAACCTTGGACAGATACAAAAAGCATGATATTGAAATCGTAATTGATAGGTTTAAAAATGAAGATAAAACAAGACTTGCTGAAGCAACTGAAAATTCCTTAAAAAAATCAGATGGATTAGTTATCGTTCTAGATAAAAAAGGAAATGAAAAATTGTATTCTTCAAAAATGGCTTGCCCAAAGTGTGGAATGGTTTTTGAAGAACTTCAACCACGTATGTTTTCATTTAATAGTCCATTTGGAGCCTGTGAAAAATGTCATGGTCTTGGAATTAGAATGGACTTTGATCCAAATCTTATAATTCCTGATAAGGAGCTATCAATTGCAGATGGAGCTATAAAACTTTATAGAAATGCAATTGATGGCTGGCGGATTAAATTTTTAGGTTCAGTTGCCAAACATTTTGGTTTCGATATATTCACTCCAATTGCAGATCTTAATGAGGAGCAATATGATGTTTTAATGTATGGTTCTCCTGAAAAAATACATTTTAACATGACCTCTAGTACCAAAGATGCTCAATGGTCAGGAATGAGTTCTTGGGAAGGATTCATACCTCAATCTGAAAGACTTTATAAACAAACTGAATCTGAATATCGCAGAAGAGAGCTTGAAAGATTCATGAGGATTTCACCATGTCCAGTTTGTAATGGTAAAAGACTCAAACAAAAAGTGTTATCAGTAAAGATTACTGATAAATCAATAATTGATTTAACAGATATGTCAATAAAACAAGCTATAATATTTTTCAAGACATTGATACTATCAAAAAAACAAGAGGAAATTGCATGGCAGATCTTAAAAGAAATAAAGGTTCGGCTTGATTTTCTTGACAAGGTTGGACTTAACTATTTAACCCTATCAAGAAGCTCTGGTACTCTTTCAGGAGGGGAAGCGCAAAGAATTAGACTTGCGACCCAGATTGGATCTAATTTGATGGGTGTTGTATATATTCTTGATGAACCCTCAATAGGACTTCATCAAAAGGATAATAAAAAACTAATTGACACACTCTATAAGCTAAGAGATCTTGGAAATACTCTAATTGTTGTCGAGCATGATGAAGAAACAATTCGTCATGCTGATTACGTTGTGGATTTAGGACCTGGTGCTGGTCTTCATGGTGGGAAAATTATTGCTAAAGGAACTCCAGAAGAAATTGAAAAGCATCCTACATCATTAACAGGTAAATATTTGTCCGGAAAGCTTCAAATTCCGCTTCCAAAAAGTAGAAGAACATCAGATAAATTTTTACACATCTTTGGTTGTAGAGAACACAATCTAAAAAATGTAAATGTTCAAATCCCAATTGGTGTCTTAACCCTTATTACAGGTGTCTCTGGAAGTGGAAAATCAACTCTTGTTTATGATATTTTATTTAGAGGTCTTATGAGGAAAATCCATAATTCTAAACAAAATCCTGGAGATCATGATGCTATTGTTTTTGATGAGAAAATCGATAAAGTAATTGTTATTGATCAAAGTCCAATTGGAAAGACTCCTCGCAGTAATCCTGCTACTTATACCAAGGTTTTAGATGAAATTAGAAAACTTTTTTCAAAAACACCCGAAGCAAAAAGACGTGGTTATAAACCTGGTAGATTTTCTTTCAATGTTAAAGGTGGAAGATGTGAAGCATGCCAGGGCGATGGTCTAATAAAAATTGAAATGAACTTTTTACCTGACATTTACATAGAGTGTGAGGAATGCAAGGGAAAAAGATACAACAGTGAAACCCTTGAAGTAAAATTTAAGAGCAACTCAATTGCAGATATACTTAATATGAGTGTTGAAGAGGCTCTTGGTCTTTTCCAAAATATTCCATTTATTAAAAGAAAACTTGAAACTTTATCACAAGTTGGACTTAATTATATTAAGCTTGGACAGAGCTCAACAACACTAAGTGGAGGAGAGGCTCAAAGAATAAAACTTACAAGGGAACTTTCTAAAAAAAGCACAGGACGAACCATTTATCTTTTGGATGAACCAACAACAGGTCTTCATTTTCATGATGTAAAAAAGTTAATCGATGTGTTGAATAGTCTTGTTGATAAAGGAAATACCGTAGTAGTTATTGAGCATAATCCAGATGTAATTAAATCTGCAGATAACATAATTGATCTAGGTCCTGAAGGTGGTGACCTTGGAGGTAAAATTATTGCAAGTGGAACACCTGAAGAGGTTTCACAAAATTCTAAAAGTTATACTGGTGAGATTCTGAAACCATTTTTTAAGGATAAGGAAAAATGTTTGACACAATGAATCTACCAAATGAACCTGGATGTTATCTTTTCAAAGATAAAAATGAAAATGTGATCTATGTTGGAAAGGCAAAGAATCTTAAAAAAAGAATTAAGCAATATAGCAAGAAAAATGATTTTGATATTAAAACTCAATCAATGCTCAATTACATAAAATCAGTTGATTTTGTCGCAACTGATAATGAAGTTGAAGCATTAATTCTTGAAAATACCTTAATTAAGAAATATCAACCAAAATACAATATTAGATTAAAAGATGCAAAGACACATTCATATATCCTTTTAACCGATGAAAAATATCCTCGGATTTTAATCGCTAGACAAAAAAACGAAAAGGGTAAATATTTTGGACCATTTGTATCTGCGACTGAACGCGATTATGTCTTACGATTTCTAAAAAAAACGTTTTTAATAAGGTCTTGCAAAAGACTTCCTAAAAAAGCATGTTTAAGATATCATATTAACCTTTGTGAAGCACCATGTATAGGTCTTATTTCTCAAAAAGATTATGAAAATAAAATTGAAAATGTAAAACTTATTCTAACTGGTCATACAGATAAACTTATCAAAAAATTAAAGACAGATATGAAATCTTTTTCAAACAATAATTATTTTGAAAGTGCACTAAAAATACGAAATCAGATAACTGCTATTGAACATCTTAATGAACGTCAAAATATGCAGCGTGAGAAAAAATATAATGAGGATATTATAAACTATGAAATAAAAGATGATAAAGTGTATCTCATGCTTTTTAATATCTATAAGGGAACTCTCAATAATAAAGTTGATTTTGTTTTTGATTATAATTCTGATTTTCTTGAGGAGTTCATTGTTCAATATTATTCAGATAGTCCTGTTCCAAAGGACCTTATCTTACCAATAAAACTGTCTGATTCAATAGCAACTTTTCTTGAAAATTTGAAAGGAAGTAAAGTAAAAATAATCAAACCTGAGAAAGGGGAGAAAAGACAACTTTTAAATCTTGTTTTGAAAAATATTGAAATTACATTTTTTGCAGATATTGACAAGGTTGAAACCTTAAAAACTAAATTAAATCTTCAGGAAAATCCAAATGTAATCGAATGTTTTGATATCTCTCATTTGTCTGGTACTTCTACTGCTGGTTCAATGGTTCAATTCAGAAATGGTAAACCTGATAAGAGCAATTATCGAAGATTTAAAATTCGAAGTGTTGAAGGAATTGATGATACAGCAGCAATTGCTGAAGTGGTTAGACGAAGATATTTCAGGCTTAAATCCGAGGATGCGGATCTACCTGATTTAATAATTATCGATGGAGGTAGAGGTCAATTAAACTTTTCTCTTCAGGAACTTGTTAAACTTGATTTAAAAATACCAATAATTTCCATTGCAAAACAATTTGAAGAAATCTATCTTCCAGGTAGAATACTACCATTAAGAATATCAAAAAAAGACAAAGCACTTCAATTCATACAAGAAATAAGGGATGAGGCTCATCGTTTTGCAATAAAATATAATCGTCTTCTACGTAAAAAAGAGTTGATTTCATGAATGAATTTAAACTTGTAAGTGATATGGAGCCAAAGGGTTCTCAACCTGAGGCAATAAAAAAACTTGTTGAAGGTCTAAAAAGAGGTGAAAAGTTACAGACACTTCTTGGTACAACGGGATCTGGAAAAACTTTTTCAATGGCAAAAATAATTGAGAAAATACAGAGACCAACACTTGTTCTTGCACATAACAAGACTCTTGCAGCTCAACTTTTTTCTGAATTCAAAGAATTCTTTCCAGAAAACAGAGTCGAATATTTTGTTTCATATTATGATTATTACCAACCAGAGTCATATATTCCTTCTAAAGACCAATACATTGAAAAAGATGCAGATGTAAATCCAAAAATAGAACAGATGAGACTTGCTGCTACTGCATCTGTTTTATCTCGTGAAGATGCAATTGTTGTTGCCTCTGTTTCTTGTATTTATACTGTTGGAAATCCAACTGATTTTATGTCACTTGGTTACGAGTTTAGAAAGGAATTTAATGTTAATAGAAGTGAAATTCTCGAGCGCCTTGTTGATATGCAATACGAACGAAATGACCTGTCTCTTGCACCTGGAAGATTTAGAGTAAAAGGCGATACAATTGATCTGATTCCTGGTTATTATGACAATATAATTCGAATTGAGCTTTTTGGTAATGAAATCGAAAAGATATCTGAAATCGATAAGATAACTGGTAACATAATTGATGATTTAGATTATATTTTTGTTTATCCTGCAAAGCATTTTGTTATTAGAGAAGATAAAAGAAATCGTGCAATTGAAGCAATAAAACAAGAACTTGAAGAAACCCTTCCAAAGCTTGACATGATTGAAGCTCATAGACTGAAACAGAGAACTCTTTATGATATAGAAATGCTTGAAGAAACAGGTTTTTGCAAAGGAATTGAAAATTATTCACGACATTTCGACGGCAGAAAACCTGGTGAAAAACCATATTGTTTTCTTGATTATTTTCCTAAAGATTTCTTAATGTTTATTGATGAAAGCCATAGAACAATACCACAGATTCATGGAATGAATCATGGTGATCATTCTCGAAAAAAGGCTCTTATAGACTATGGTTTTAGACTCCCTAGTGCTTTTGATAATCGGCCTCTTACCTATGATGAATTTTTTGATTATATGAAAAATGTAATTTTTGTATCTGCAACACCTGGTGATTATGAGCTTGGTATTTCCAAGTCCATTGTCGAACAGATCATTCGACCTACAGGTCTTGTTGATCCTCCTGTTGAAATAAGAAAAACAAAAGGACAAATCGATGATTTAATTTCTGAAATAAATTCCACAATTGCTCGTGGTGATAGAGTCCTTGTAACAACACTTACTAAACGACATGCTGAAGAACTTTCTGAATTTTTAGCTGAAAAAGAAATCAAAACTAGATATCTCCATGCAGAAATAGACACCCTTGAGAGATCTGAAATTATAAGACATCTTCGTCTAAGAAGATTTGACGTATTAGTTGGAATTAATCTACTCAGGGAAGGTCTTGATATTCCTGAAGTTGGTTTTATAGGAATTCTTGATGCAGATAAAGAAGGATTTTTACGTGACCATAGAAGTCTCATTCAAATAATTGGAAGAGCAGCAAGAAACGTTAATTCAAAAGTGGTGCTATATGCAGATAATATAACAGATTCAATTAAGAGAGCACTTGATGAAACAATTAGAAGGCGAAATATGCAAATTGTTTTTAATAAAAAACATAATATAACTCCAACAACAATTATTAAACCGATAAAAGAAAAGATAATAGATGTAAAAGATGTAAAGCATATTCCTAAAAAAGATATTCCAAATATGATAGTTGATCTCGAAATTGAGATGAGAAAGGCAGCAGATGAACTAAATTTTGAAAAAGCAATTTATCTAAGAGATAGAATTAATAGGTTGAAACAAACAATTAGAATATAACCTAAATCAAATAAGATTTATCACTAATAAGATTTATAAATCAGCATTATATTATAAAATTATAATTATGAGGGAAGTAAAATGAAGAAAAATTTAATAGTAGGTTTACTTATTTTTATGTTAGCAATTCCCAGTTTTATTACATCTGCTGAGCATACTGGCACTGTTAAATCAACCATAAATTTAGATGATGATGTACCTATCTGGAATGTTGGTGACAGTTGGACCTTTGCAATTAGTGAATTTTCTGTTGATTATACATATGAGGATTTGAACATTGTTATGAACGGGAAAATTGATGATTTTAAATGGACAGTTTCTGATACAAGTGGTTCTTCATACATAGTTGATGTTTCTGGAAAAGTAACTGCATCTTTTGAAGCTGCTTTTCCATTAGGTGGAAATGTTTTAAATGTTAATGGTGATATTAAACCAACACTGAATAAAATAACAGGAACAATTGTTTTTACCAAATCTAACCTGGAGATTGAGGATTTTAATGCTGCGATAAAAGGTATTGCAAACGTACAAATTCATCCGATACCAATAAAGCTTCCTTTACCAATTAAAATATCTGCTAATGCTGATTTAAGTACAGTTTTTCCATTGTTTAGTTTTCCGCTGCATGTATTAAAATTCTGGTCTATGCCTGATATTGATATAGCAATGCATACAAGTTTTGGAGGGATATTTGGCCTTATCAAGATTCCAATAACATTTAATACCCATTATTCCTGGACGCCCTTTGCATTTTCAATCCTAGTTAAAGAAAGTGTTACTGTTCCTGCAGGAACCTATGATGCGTGGAGAATTCAATCAATAATCGGTGATTACTTTGAATACTATTATGCACCAGTCGTTGGAAATCTAGTAAAAATCGATGTCAATATGCCCCGCGGTGGGATACAAGGAGAATTAATAGATACAAACTATTCATAATTGTAAAAATTCAATATTTTTACAAGGGTAGAATATCCAAATGCGAAATAAAATATTAAGTAAACTAGTATGTGTATTTTTGATAATGAGCATTATCTGTTCCTTTTCAGGAAATGTTATTTCTTTTAATAATATTGGTAAACAAACAAGTATTGAAAATGAAAACCTGTACAACCAATTTATTTTAAAAGATCTTATGGGTAAAGGAAAAACATGCTATGGGTATCAAGCGTATCCCAATCCAGATCTTCTTCTTTCTTTTGATATGGATGATCCAGAAACCCTCAGTACAATTGGTACACCAATTACATCTGATAAAATAGCTGGTGGAACTTGGGTTGATGGTGTTTGGTGGTGTTGCGAATATTCAGCAGTAAGTAATTCGAAAATATGGACAATAGATCATTTAACTGGTGATATGATACTTATTGGAGAATCTGGTGAAGGATTTAATGGATTGGCTTATGATGATACAACGAGTATAATGTATGCATGTAGTTCAACTCATCTTTTTTCTATTGATATGGAAACTGGTGCTGCAACAATGATTGGTTCTTTTGGTATAAGCGGTTGTGTTATGGTTGGAGTCGCATGCGATGGATTTGGTAAAATGTACGGAGAAGATCTACATACTGATAGTCTTTATTCGATAGATCCCTTAACTGGTATTGCTACGCTTATTGGACCATTTGGTCTTGATCTTAACTATGGTCAAGATATTGCCTTTGATAAAGAAAGTGGTATTTGTTATTTATCTGCATTTTCTGTTCATGAAGGTAATGAAGGTGCATTATATACTTGTAATCTTACCTCTGGAGCGACAACAAAGATAGGCAACTTTGGATCAGTACCTACCCAAATAACTGGATTTGTTATTCCATACATTCTAAATAATCCTCCATCTGCTCCAACAATAGATGGTCCTAATAGTGGAAAAATTGGAGAAACGTATTACTATACTTTTATGAGTAGAGATCCAGATGGAGATGATGTTTGGTATCACTTATGTTGGGGTGATAAAGAAATCATATACATTTATGGACCATATCCTTCAGGCGAGGAATTAACGTTATCATATAATTGGTCTGAAATTGGAACATATGTTATCACCTGTTGGGCAAGAGATATATATGACAATACAAGTGAAATTTCAACATTTGAAGTCACTATGCCAAGGAACAAAATAATTACTAATTCGTGGTTACAATGGTATTTAGGACGATTACCAATTTTTGAAAGACTGCTAGCTTTAATCAAAGTTTTATAGATTATTTAGTGTTGAATTTGATACAAATACAATAATTATTTTATTTATGACATTTGTTACAATTAACTTCTAATGAGAAAATATTTAAATCTAAGAAATATATATATACCTCACCAAATCTTATTATTTGGGGAGGAAATAAAGCAATGAAAAAAATCCTAACAGCAATAGTACTGTGTATTTTTATTCTAAGTGGATTCAGAGCTATTGCTATTCCTCACGAAAAACTAATTGAAAATAAACCTTTGAATATACAAGGCTTTCAACTTGAAATAATAATTGAGGGTGGATTTTTAGGATATACTGTTACAGTAATAAACACTGGAGCAGAACAAGTAAGAGGTAATTTAACAATTGAAATAACGACAGATACAATGGTTGTGCTATTCGGAGCAACCTTATCAGAAGAGTCTTTTTTAGATCTCAATCCAATAAATGGAATTGATACTTTCAAGCTACAACCTCTTATTGGATTTGGTTCAGCATCAATTATTATATCAGGCGTTTTTCAAAATGAAATTGAAGAATACCCATTTGAAACAATATCAAATGGTTATGCGTTCCTCATCTATATCCTGTGTGATAAAACATCAATATTTATACCATAGTATCTATGGAAAACTAAGATACTGTTTTCTTTTTTTATCTGATAACTATTGAAATGAAATCAGAAAATTTGCTATGTAATTTCATTTTGACATTTTGACACGATGGGTTTAAATATAATCAGTGTCAAAGAGTAGCACGCCCATAGAGGGGTGATAGGGATATTTGATATCTGTAATCTTCTCTTTTGGGAAGTGTTTAAGAAGGAAGAAAAATGGAAAAAAAATGTATGGAAAGATTGGTAGGAAAACACTGTAAAATTGTAACAAAAGAACCTGGTGAAGATATAGCTCATGTTGTTTTTGGTATGGTTACGCTTATTGACTATAATGCAGGATTTGTGATAATTGAATCTAATCGAGGTACAGGATGCCTCAATATGAAAACAATAGAAGCAATTAAACCTAGCAGTAAAAAGGTTTAACCATTTCTTTTTTTTCTTTTTATATTATAAATAAATATCACATAATTTCTACTATTGTAATACTTATAAATGATTAAATTATTGCATATAGTAGAAAGGGAGGAAAATAAGCTATGAAAAAAATAATTGGAATTTTTATTTGTATGCTGTTGATTACAATTATTTTACCAATAGCTGTAACTGCAGGTGATGAAACAAATCCAGAAATTGTTGATAATGTAGGGGACACTCCATTAAGCTTGTTAGATATTGAATCAGCATGGTTTTTTGAAATGGAAGAGGAACCTGATTATTTGTTTATTGCCATGAAAATACTTTTTTTAAAGGAGAATTATAACGCTGTATTCTCGATTCGTTGGTCTTATGACGGAAATGATTATGCTGCCGGTGTAAATACCTTTAGTTTTAGAGATACTATCTTTCGCTGTGGCTTACCAAAACGTGCAACCTATTGGCAGTGGAATAGTATGCCTAAATGTGAGGGACAAATTGATATAGAAGATGAAATAATTACCTGGAAGATACCAAAAAGTACTATTGGTGATCCTCAACCAGGTGATGTTTTAACCAACACAAAAGCAAATGCAGTACCAGGATTTCCATTGAGTGTTCTATACTTTATATTACAATTTGATTATCGGGATTTCGCTCCTGATAATTATGGGGAGTTTGGACTAAATTACATTGTAAAATACTAAAACTAATTTCTTTTTTTTATTTTTTATACCATAAAATTGAGCAATTATTGAAATTGAAATCTAGTAGCTAATTTATTTTAGAAAGAAAAGTTTGTGATAGCAGGTAGCATTTATATATCACTCCATCTATTATAATATATTAGGGAGACTTTTAAAATGAAAATAAAGTCAATATTTCTTATAAGTATATGTTTTTTGTTAGTAATAAACTCAATATCTCTATCTGCTACTGAAAATAGGAATTTTGAAACAGAGAACTCTAGTAAAGATTTTGATGAAGACATTGTCGATATGATCAAACAAATCGATGAAAATTTAGTTTATAGCTATCTAGAAAAGCTTGTTAGTTTTGGTCCGAGATATACTGGGTCTGAAAATTGTAAACGAGCTGGTGATTATATCTATAGTGTATTTGAAAATTTGAGTCTTGATGTTGAGTTTCATGAATGGAAATTTAGTAAATTTAAGAGTAGAAATGTTGTTGGTACTCTGAAAGGATATGATTCATCAAGTAATGCAATAATAATTATATCTGCTCATTATGACACAGTAAAAGATTCTCTCGGTGCAAACGATGATGGTTCTGGTGTTGCGGCAGTTCTTGCAATTGCTGAAGTATTAAGTGATTATTCTTTACGTCATGATATTTGTTTTATTGCTTTTTCTGGTGAAGAAGTGGGCACCTATGGAAGTTTTACCTATGCACGTGATGCATATAGAAGCGGAGATAATATTTATGCAGTTATAAATCCAGATATAATAGGATGGGCTGAAACCGAATATGGTGGAAAAATTATTAGATTTGCACATGTAGAAAGATCCTCGTGGATTGCAGAATTTGCGAGCAATATTAGTGAAAAATACATAGATGTTATCGATTTAACTGTTGAAGATATACCAAATTATAGGGGGGCTGATCATCAGGCATTTAATGATTATGGATATGATGCTGTATGGATTGCAGAACATGATCCATGTAGAAATTGTAACACACCTGATGATAATCTTACAAATATCAATTCTACATATCTTGCAAAATCAACAAAATTACTTCTTGCAATACTTGCAGAAATGGCCAATAAACCAATAGATATACAAGTTATTATAAGAACCCCTTATGAAGGAAGAGGTTACTTTTTTAATCGTTCAATTATTCCTTTAGATCTTGGAAGATTACATTTTTGGGGTTTTCGTGGAACAACATTACTCTGTGGGAGAGCAAATGCCAGTTGTGAGGTTATTACAAAAGAGGATGTTAAATTTGTTATCTTTTGTATTGATGATAACTTTCTTACATGGGATAGTACGCCTCCTTATGAATGGAAAATACAAGGAAAACATTTACCTCTTATAGGTAGACATAAGCTAAAGGTTTATGCTTATACATTTTCTGGAAAACGAGCAACTGATGAAATGGATATTATAGTCTTTACCCTTTCATATCAATATGGGCGATGGTAAAAAAAGTTATTTTAAAGAGTTATTACTCTTTTTTTCATTTTAGTTGAAATGGATTCAAAATAAACAGAAAAATTATTATAACATTTTACTAGTAATATTTAAGTGTCAATATTTCATATATTCTAAATAATATTTGGGAGGTAGTTAAGAAATGATATATTATAATTTCAGAAAATTATTGGTAATTGGAATTATTATATTTTTTGTAGGGGCAAGTGTTTTACCAAGCATAACTGGAAAAGTTCAGAACCTAAATAATGGTGAAGATATTAATGATGTATTGCCTAAACCGTTGCCACGATGGCGAGAAGGTGGAACTCCTTATAATCCTGATCAATCACTTCATCCATATTCAATAAAACTGAGAGATTCGCCAACATCTGGATTTATAGAATCACCAGCTGAATATGATCCATCGCGAGGTGTACTCTTTTGTTATATAACTGGTAATTGGCATGAAGTTGTTGTTGATCTTGTAGTAGCATTAACCCAGGATAGTGATTTTGATGATATTGCATATGTTTTAGTCATAAGCCAGTCTCAGATGAATTCAGCAATAAGTCAATTTACAGCAAATGGTGCAGATATGGATAAGGTTGAGTTCATAATTGAACCTGCTAATGCTATTTGGATGCGGGATTATGGCCCACATTTTATTTTTCAGGCCGATACACTATCAATCGTTGATAGTCACTATTATCCACAACGGTCTTTAGATAACTTTATTCCAACTCTTATTGGTGATGACCATTTTATTATGCCAACCTATGATATCGGATTGTATTATTCGGGTGGCAATTTCTTACCTGGTCCAGATCGTTCAGCTTTTATGAGTTCTCTTATTAACCTGGATAATCCTTCTTCTCAAGGATTTAGTGAAGAGCTCATCGCTGAATTATTTCAAACCTATCAAGGAATTGATGATGTGCATGTTATGCCACAGTTGCCAGGATCTGTGGATGGAACAGGACATATTGATATGTGGATGTATATTATCAACGAAGATTCAGTTATTATTTCTGAATTTAAACCTGGTTCAGATCCTACAGCAATTCAAATTACTGAAAATGCAGTTCCATATATGCAAAATTTAGGTTTTGCAGTATATCGTACTCCAGCATGGAATGCTCCTCACCCTGATGAGGGATATAACACACATTGGACTTACACAAATAGTTTTATTGCCAATGACCGTATTTTTATTCCAACGTATGGAGAAACCTATCCCGATTATGCAGATGAAGATGCTCAAGCATTAGCTGCATTTGAAGCAGCTGCTCCTCATTTAGAAATCGTTGAGATTAACTGTTATCCAATAATATGGGCTTCAGGTGCGATTCATTGTATTGTTATGCAGGTTCCACGTCATACAGATTCTGAACCATCTGTTCATGTTATTTGGCCCGATGGAGGTGAATTTTTAGCAAGTGGAACAACGCAAACTATTGAATGGTGTGCAACAGATACTGATAATGATGAAATCCCTCAAATCGACCTTTACTATTCAATCGATGGTGGTAATAATTATGATTTTATTGATTCAACTACTGATACAGGTTTTTATGATTGGATTGTACCTAACGTTGAAACCGATCAGGCAAAAATCAAGGTTGTCGCAATATCTGCAGATTCTGACGAAGGTGTAGGAATAAGTGCTGATGTATTCAATATATCTTCATCAGGTCAATCTGTTTATGATTTTGTTACTGGTGAAAGTGAAGATAAATATTGCTTTGGCCATCAAACCACTAGCTGGAGTAATATAGACAACGAACGCAAACCTGTTACAACCGAGATTGAATCAACAGATTATTCAAAGCTTGCCTATTCAGATGCAACTGGTAATGATTATGATCCAAATCGTTACATCTCACCAAGCCCATCAGGTTCTTCTAAATCAACACATATTTTTGAATTCGAAATCGAGGAAGAATCTGATAATATAGATGATATCGAGATTTTTTGGGAAGGTTATTCTGATGAATGTACCCAGATTGAACTTTATATTTGGGATTATGTTGAAGAACAATGGGGTGATGGTGAGGGACTTTTTGGTCAAAACCGCTATATGGGCAACTGGGCTGGAAATAGGGATGGCTATCTGAAGAATAATATCCGTTCAGATTTTGATCATTATATTAATCCCAGTGGTCAAATGACACTTTTATCATATGCTGAAAGGGGCTCTTACAAATCATTTCATGATTATGTATCTGTTATTATTAGTAAGATAAATGATGCTCCTGATGAACCAAGTATAGATGGTCCAACAAGTGGAATTATGGGTATAGAATATAACTATACATTTAATTCAATAGACCCTGATGGTCATGATATTTATTATTATATTGACTGGGATGATGGAAATATTGAGGAATGGATAGGTCCATATAACTCAGAAACTGAAGTGACAATTAGCCATGTATGGGAAGATAGAGGAACATATGAAATAAAAGCAAAGGTCAAGGACACTCTTGACGCTGAAAGCGACTGGACAGAGTTATGGATTTCAATTCCAAGAAATAAAGCAATAAATAACCAATTGTTCCAAAGACTTTCTGAGCGGTTTTTATATATATTTCCAATTCTCTGGAAGTTTTTAGTACATTAATTAATAAAATCTATCTCATTTTTCTTTCTTTATTTACTCATTCTCTTAATAATCTAAAGATAAAAACTTAAATCATATAAAGCTATTACAATTCTATTAAAATTATAAAATTGTAATAAGGGAGAAAAAAGAATATGAAAAAGCATGTTTTAGCAGTATCAATATGCCTAATAATGATAAGCAGTGTACTTGCAGGTGCAACAATTGTTGTAAACAAAGATACAGGTTTGTTTGAAATCAAAGATGGAGCGATAAGTGTAAATATCCCTGTAGAATCATACCAGATAATAAATTCATTAGAAGGAGATGAAATCTCAATTGAAAACTTTGGTCGTAACTTAATACCAGGAAAACCAAATTTACCATCAAAAATATTTTCTATTGCAATTCCACCTGGAGCTGAAATTATTAATGTTGGTTATGAAATTTTAGATAGCTATGTTCTACCAGGAAAATATGATATCTTTCCAGTATCTCTTCCGAGGGTTGTTGGTGAAGAGGATCCTGAAGTCTATCAACAAGAATTGAAAAAGTATAATGAGAATTATAATGAGGTTTACGAAAATAACAATCCATATCCCTCTTCAGTTGCGGAATTTGTTCGAAAAGCTGGATATAGGAAGTACAATTTAGTAGATGTTAGGATTAATCCAGTTACTTATTATCCTTCAACCGGTGAGTTAGTTTATAATTCAGAAATCACAGTTGATATAAGCTATACATTTCCAGATGGTTTTTCTAAAGAAGAAATAATGGTTGATAACTCGGAAGTTACAGAGAAATGTGCAGAAAAAATCATATATAACTATCAAAATGCAAAAGAATGGTATCCTAAAGATAAGGGAAGTAGAGATACCTATGATTATGTAATTATTACAATTGATTCCTTAACTTCTTCCATTCAGGATTTGGTTGATTGGGAAGAAAGTAAAGGAAGGAGTGTTAATGTTGTAACAACCTCTTGGATTGATTCTAATTATGATGGCTATGACCTTGCAGAAAAGATCCGTAACTTTTTAAGAGATAAATATCCTTCAAGTGAATGGGGAATTTTGGATGTCTGTATAATTGGTCATTATGATGATGTTCCTATGCGACGTTGTGCCCAGGATTTAGGATATGGTATGCCTGAGACTGATTATTATTACGCTGAGCTTTCTCTTCCAGATAATGAATCTTGGGATGCTGATGGAGACCATCTATATGGAGAAAATTCTGATCCAATTGACTTCACTGCTGAAATAAACGTTGGAAGAATCCCCTGGAGTGAATCTTCTACTGTTTCACATATTTGTAATAAATCTGTTGAATATGAACAGAATAATGATACAGAATTTAAGAAAAATATTCTTCTTCTTGGTGCCTTTTTCTGGTCTGATACCGACAATGCTGTTCTAATGGAGGCAAAGGTTGACCAGGATTGGATGAGTGATTGGAATATGACACGTATGTATGAAGAGGGTTATTCAACATATGAAAGCGATTACAATCTTAACTATGATAATGTAAAATCAGTTTGGTCAGAAGGGAAATATGCATTTGTAAACTGGGCAGGGCATGGTTCACCTACATCATGTCATATAATGTACTCAAAGGGTAGTGCATTTGTAACAACTGATACTTGCTCATATCTAAATGATTCTTACCCTGCAATCATTTTTGCTGATGCCTGCAGTAACTCTGACACTGACCACCTGAATATCGGCCAGGCAATGCTAGAACAAGGTGGCGTTGGATTCCTTGGCTCTACAAAGGTTGCTTATGGATTGCATGGCTGGAATGATCCATATGATGGATCCAGTCAGTCTATGGATTATTTCTTTACAACCTGTGTTACATCTGGCGAGTACTCCCAAGGTCAAGCACATCAATGGGCATTATATGAGATGTATACAAATGGGCTTTGGTATTACCAAAATTATGAGATTTTTGAATGGGGCGCCCTTTGGGGAAATCCTGATCTTGCAATGCTTCCACCAACTCTTAGAATCAATCTTCCAGATGGCACACCTGAATTTATTGAACCGGGTGTTCATACCACAATATCTGTAGAAATTGAAGAAAACACAGATACATATGTTCCTGGTTCAGGTAAGCTTCATTATAGATATGATGGAGGAACGTATATCGAGTCATCATTGATTCATATAAGTGGAAATGAGTATGAGGCAACATTACCTCCAGCATCCTGTGGTGATATTCCAGAATTCTATTTCAGTGCCGAAGGAGAAATTGCAGGAGTTGTAAATAGTCCATATGATGCTCCAGATACAGTCTACACAGCACTTGTAGGAGAGCTCATTTCTGTATTTACGGATGACTTTGAGAATGATACTGGCTGGACTGTAGAAAATCAATGTGTCGATGGACAATGGGGACGAGGCATTCCAATAGGCGGCGGAGCTCGCGGAGATCCTCCTACAGATTATGATGGTTCTGGAAATTGTTATTTAACAGATAATGAAGAGGGGGATTCAGATGTTGACGATGGATATACATGGCTGAATTCACCAACAATTAATCTTAGTTATGACAATGATGTGTATATTTCCTATGCTCTTTGGTACACAAACAACTTTGGAAATGACCCAAATAATGATCTTTTTAAGGTATATGTTTCAAATGACGATGGTGCAAATTGGGCTTTAGCAGAAACAATTGGACCCTCTTCAAATTCAGGTTGGAAAGAACATCGCTTCTTGGTTAATGATTTCGTTACTCCAACAAGTACAGTAAAAGTTCGCTTTGAGGCATCAGACCTAAATGAAGGTTCTGTTGTTGAAGCAGGAATAGACGCCTTCAGTGCCTCTATCCATGAATGTGAAGACATAAACATCCCAATTGTCTGCTGCAATGGAGAGCTAAGATGGACTGGCGTATCACCTGGAGCAACTGTTACAGGCAGCTTTACAGTTGAAAACTGTGGTGGTCCTACAACAGAACTATCTTGGGAGATAGAAACTCCTACAGATTGGGGCTCGTGGGATTTTTCACCAGAAAGTGGCACTGGATTGACTCCGGAAGATGGAGCAGTCACTATCAATGTTGAAGTTGTTACTCCAAATGAAATGAACAAAGAATTCACCGAAAAAATAAAAATATTTAATACAGATGATCCTAGCGACTATTGTGAAATAGATGTATATCTTACAACACCAAGAAACAGACCTTTGTTCAACACATTTTTCATGAGATTACTAGAACAATTCCATAATGCATTTCCAATTTTTCAACAACTATTAGGACTATAAATCCAACCTAATTCTCTTTTTTTTATATTTATATCTATTACGTTTTTAATAAAGCTTATAAATTAACAGTCGTTAATATGTATTAATTAGGCGGAGGTAAAAATTCATGAAATATAGTATATTTAGAAAAAATATAGTTTTAGTAATTGCTGCTTTATTTTTTATTTCAGCTTTTTGTGTTAGTAATGTATATGGCTCAAGTGCAAGGATAGAAAAGGCACAATCCCAAGTATCGATTAGTACCCAAAAAAATATTATGCTTGATAATCAGAATAAATACAGCCCAAGTCCTGTTGCCTCAGAAACTGATTACTGGGCACTACTTTTTGCAGTAGGAATTTATAAAAATAATCCAGATCAAGATCGTCCGTCAATGCTGGAGGCTGTTGAAGATCTTTATGATGTACTTCTTGATTCGCCTCAATGGGGAGAAGAAAACATTCATAAGGTTACAGCCAGTGATGCAACGCGATCAAGACTACTTCAAGAATTAGTTTGGTTGAGTAAAAATGCAGATAACGATGATATGGTGATTGTATATTTGACAACTCACGGTTCTCCATTAAAAGACTTTGAAGGAAATTATATTGATCTTCCACCAAAAGATGAAGCAGACGGAGCAGATGAAATGCTTGTTATGTATGAGGGCTTTGATACATGGCATGAATTTATATGGGATGATTTGTTGAACTTTTACTTAAATAAAATAAATTCAAAAGGACTTTGTCTTATTGTAGATAGTTGTTATAGTGGTGGATTTAATGATGTATCTGTTGATAATTCCAATTCAGTACCAGCTTCTCAACAATTTTCAAGAAAAGTAAATATTTATAATAGAGAATCAAAAGTAAAGTCTTCTAAGAATGTAATTATGGAGACATTATATTCTAAATTATTTGCAGCGGGTAAGAAAACAATGGGTAGTTCACCTATTTATGAACTAGAAAGAAAACCAGTTATAAACACAGATCTGAAATCAAATATTGATTCTGATTTATTTACAGAGGGCTTTGTAGAAGATGTCGGAGCGCAAGGTCGAATAGTACTTATGTCTAGTGAAGAAGATACAGTTTCCTGGGGATCTTATTTTTCAAATTTTTTAATAAGTGCATGTGATAAAGGAAATTGGGCAGACTATTTTGGGAATAATGATGGAATCAATTCAGCAGAAGAAGCTTTTGATTATGCTAAACCACGTACAGAAGCTGCAACAGAGGGACGTCAACATCCAACAATTCTTGATCTTTATGATGAAGAATATATAATGACATATACAAATCGAAATCCAATACAAATTAACCTGCCTGATGGCTTTCCGGATGCAATATCACCAGGTGAATCTGCTACAATTAATGTTGAGATAAAAGAAATCACTGATATCTATGTCCCTGAGTCAGGCATTCTTTATTATAGATTCGATGGGGGAACATATATTGAATCAACTTTAGAACATATCAGCGGTGAGTTATATGAAGCCAATTTACCACCAGCAAGTTGTGGTGATTTGGCTGAATATTATTTTAGTGCAGAAGGAGAGAACACTGGGATAATATACAGTCCAAATGATGCACCTAACACTGTATATTCTTCACTCATTGGAGAACTATCTAGCATCTTTATCGATGATTTTGAAACAGATCTGGGTTGGACAGTGGAAAACGAACCATCCCTTACTGCTGGTGCATGGGAACGAGGTGTACCTATTGGTGGTGGTATAAGAGGTGACCCACCTACTGATTACGATGGCTCGGGGAAGTGTTTTCTAACTGAAAATTTGGATGGTAACTCTGACGTTGATGATGGAATTACATGGTTGATTTCACCAACAATAGATCTTAGTGGAGGAATTGATGCGAAAATTGATTATTCATTGTGGTATACAAATGACTTTGGAAATGACCCGAACAATGATCTTTTTAAAGTCTATTTATCAAATGATAATGGTACAAATTGGGTTTTAGCTGAAACAATAGGGCCTGAGACAACAATAGGATGGAATGAACATAGCTTTATGGTAGGTGATTTTGTAACTCCAAATAATCAAATTAAGATTCGTTTTGAGGCATCAGACCTCAATGAGGGCTCAGTTGTAGAAGCAGGAATAGATGCATTTAGTGCATATACCTATGATTGTATTTGATATAATTCTAACTTCCTTAGTACAATAATTCAAATTTTTCTCTTTTTTTATTCATTGAACGCTTATATTTAATGCACGAAAATTAAAAAAAATAATATAAATTTTAATATAATGTTTAAAAGTACAAAAAAGTTATAGAAAGTTTTTTATCATAGATATTACAATAGTATATTTGGGGTCTAGTCGGAAGCAAGTATGAATTTTAGGATAACCTACTTTTTCATCCTTTCCTTCCTCCCTAAGCTAGGCCCCTTCATTTTAACTTTTAATCTTGTTATTAAGAGAAGTAGGATAGTTATAATATCTTTTTATTCTTCTAAACAATGATAATATTAATATGGCCTATTATTTGTCAGTGCTATTTTTAAATATCATGAGCTAATTCAATATAAGAGAATTGGGAGAGGAATATTTATGGATAGAACCGATTGTGTTCATTTTGAATATAAATATTTTGAAGAAGAAGATAAGAAAATTAAAATACCATCATGCAAGATTGGAAGAATGAAAGGTATTAGTGGTTGTGACGAATATTGTGAATGGTTTGAATTAATTGGTCCAGAGATACCTAATCCACCAATGCATCCAGAACCTCCAGAACCATTAAAACCATCATAATTTATAATCATGGTATTTGTTCTAATAGTGTATAGAAATTAAAATAATGAACAGGGTTTTCAAATGCGTTTTTATCTCTTGTAGCAAATGACAAAACAAAGTCACCGGTTTCAGGACACATTACCCATTGATATGGTGTTGAGTATGCCCCAAAAACTTGCATAATAAAAAATCTAATGTCTGTTTTACCATTATATATATCACGAAGTACAGTCATTGTTTTATTCAAATCCAAATTCCCCCACTCGGCTTCAATACCCTTGCTTATTGCATTATAATGCATCCATGGGCGAGCAGCAGAAAGAGAAATCCCACTCATCCGATTCATTTTTAGAAGTATAGAAATCAGAGGAAATTTACCAGGATGATATTGTTTTCTCTGAGTATCAGCAGTTGTTGGGTTAATAAAAAGATTTGCTCTTCTTACTACATTTTCAATTTTCCAAAAAGGAGTTGTTGACTCAGATGAACTATCCCATGTTCCTGCATATGAAAGATTTGCTGTAGTTTCAACAGCATAACCTATTGGGATTTTTCCATCTGAAACAATAAAGTTATATCCCAAAGTTTTGTTTGAAATAAGAATATCAATTGCTTCATCAATTGAGGAAGCAATATCAAGTACCATCCGCAATCTGAATCCTACCCCAATTCCTTCAACTGTTTCATCATCAGTCCAAGAAGAAAGCATACCTGCAGCTATTTCTTTTTCATTAAAACCATCTGAAACACTTACCATACCTGGTTCAGAAGGAGACACTGAAGAATAAAAACCATCAGGTTTTCTTACTATCAGAATTTGTGTTTCTACCAAATATGTTCCAGTTTCAGGATCTTTGATTGTTATTGGAAGATCATGGCTTCTAACATGTAAAAGTCGTTCATCTTTTGTAGCAGAATTCCAAGCAGCAAAACTACCGCAATTGATAACAAGATAAAAACCAATGTTTAAAACAGAAATATTTTCAAAAGATAAACCTGAGGCATCTACAATTCCCCTCATTTCATCAATATAACATTGAGGTAGTAATGGTTTCATAATATTCCATTTTTTAAGAATACTTTCATATGAAAATCCCCTATCAGCCGCCCAATTGCAAAAAGCATTAAATTGTATATGAATGTCATCTTTTAACAAAAATCCATGTTGGTAGCCCATGTCGTAATACGAACCATTTAAATGAAGAATTTTAATTCCATTTTGTTCTTCAAGCCACCCTCCAACAAGAAAACTATTCACAATTGATATCGCTTTTTCATCATCTGTTAAAATATTTATTGATGCTTGAATAGGAATTATTGAAATAATTAAAATCAGGCTCATAAGTAAACAAAATATTCTTTTTTTCATTTATATTTCAACTCTATTAGTATATAAATTGAATTCTTTCTTTATTTATAATAATAGTGTGTGAATATAATAGGTTAGTAAGTTAAAATAAAAATCCCACCAATGATTTGTAACTATATAATAATAAAAGTTAATATAAAATAGATACATATTAATACAGAAGGGAGAATATTATGAAAATTAAGAGTAAAACAACATTAATAACAGGATTTATTGTAATACTGCTCTTAAGCACAAGTTTTGTTGTAGCAAATGAAAAATATTTTAATGAACTGAATGGAAAAGAAATTGAAAAGCTCCTACCTTATGTCAATGAAAAAAGAGGTATAGAGATTAATATTGTTAAACCAAAGGAAGGTTGTTATTATATTTTTGATAGGGAAATAATTCCACTACCGTTTGGTATAACAAGAATTATTGGTAAAATTACAATTGAAATTGACGTATTTGATGATACATCTGAAATTGATTATGTAGAAATTTACGTGGATGATGAATTAAAAGTAAATCTTCCGGGGCCATATTATGAATGGATGCTTGATGAACCACTAATTTATAAGCATACAATAAAAGCTGTTGCATATAATAAAATTGGATATAATACAAGTGATGAGCGCGAGATTAGAATATTTTCCTTTGGAAATTTACCTAAAGCTCCTTTCAATCCAGAGGTAGGAATTGCAAATCAAAGTAATACTGACGGATTCAATTATTACAATTATAAGGATGGTGTTGGTGATTTTGTTTACAACCAATTATGGTATTTTAACTTCCTAGATGATAAAGGAACTAATGATACATCAGATGACATTGCAGGAGTTGCTGCCTATGGGCTAGCAAATCCTGAAAACCTGCTAACAGGAGGTGCTATTACAAACTCCTTTGGTATGATAATAAGAGACCCAGCAGAAGGAGAATCATTTCCTCTTTTTAGTGAAGAGTATGATCCAACTGTTCCGGGTAATTTCTATGCATCCGAGACTTTTGAGCCAGATGAGGGACCTGAACTTCAGAATCCTGGTGGTACTATCGATGTGATAAGTCCTGATCATTATCATCTTATGGGCCAGGTAATCAAAGATGATAAAGAGATTAAATGGGACCTTCATTATAAGAGAAGTATAGGCCAACCTTGGCGTCCATGGGTGGTATGGCCTGTTCTAAAAACCTTAGGTTTTATTCCTGCTTGGATAAATTATCATATGCAGATGGCAAATGCAGTTGTTAATGGAACGTTTTTTGTTCGTGATGGAGCTAAAGAAGTAACCTATAAACTAATTGATGCTAAAGGATATCATGATGGTTTTTACAGTGAGTTTGTCTTCTCAATTTTTGAATGGAACTGGCTTGATTTCAAACAAGAGAATTTGTCGGTTCATCTACTATATCCTCATGCGCCAGTTTATTCATGTCAAGACGGATGGGAAACATGTACACCTGGAAACTTGAGAGTTGTTTATGACAGTGGGGTTGAAGAAAAAGAATATAATTTTTATAGAAGATGTGATCTTGATAAAAATGAGATATTTATCTCATATGGAGATTTAGCAATTGACCCAAGGTATCCTGACGTTAAGTATCCAACTGAAGCATATATTACTGCAATTGATGAAGAAGGAAACAAACTTACATTAAATTGGACTCTTACTAGATATATGATTGTTTACTTTGATGTACCAGACCCCTTTTATGACACTGTCACTTTTGAAATAATTGCTGATTTTTCAGGTACTTTTTACGAAGCGAGTACTGGTACTTATGTACCTATTGCTGGACCTGGTTGGTCAGACTGGTCTGGTGAAGCATTTCCGGAAACTTAAGTTAATTACTAAAAAAAATTATGTAAGAATTCCTAAAGATATATTTATTAACAAATAAAATATATTTATTAATGTATTAGAGGGAAGAAAAAATATGATTAAAAAAATACTAGGTTTTTTTATTTTCATGCTATTTATTACATCAACATTTTCTGCAATGGGAATATCTGCTATAACTCATGAGAAATCGTTAAAAAATGAAGTTGGAAATATCGATGTATATACACCTGGTGAGATCCTTCTTAATACAACATGGCATGAAAAATATATTTATGCCAGTAAGACTCCAATAAACTATTCCTTACCTCCAGGTGATCCTAATAGGCATTACCGACTTGGTTGTTGGTCAGCTGCCATTGGTCAAATTATGAACTATCATGAACTACAGTCTAATGGATCTGTTTATTACGTTTGTACTGAGATAGTCAACGAGACTGGAGACCCAGTTATAATTGATAACAATTTGGACGAAAGTAAGTATTTTTGGTTTAACATGCCAAAGAATATCGATGAAACTTCTCCTCCTGAAGAAATTGATAATGTTACAACTATTCTTTATGATACTGCAACAGTGATTCAAAAAGACTTTGGAACTGGTAAATATAAAACAATTCAATCTCTTAGTGATTGGTCGCTGTTAATTAAAGAATTAAAAGATCACTTTGAATGCATATCTTATGAGACCAAAATGGTTGATAAACCACCTATTACTGATATTAAGGATGAAATTGATAATTTTCGTCCATGTATGCTACTTCTCCGTCAGAACGTTACAAATCCCTGGCACCATGCAGTTGTAATTGATGGATATGACTGGAATGGACGAGAATTCTGGGTTCATGCAAATTATGGATGGGGCGACAGTGCTTACAATAATTGGTATTATTATAACGGAAGTTTTCCAGAATATGGTAATACAACCTTTAGAAAACTGCTTTTTATACGGCTTAAACCAAGGATTGCTGATAAACCAGTAGGACCAGAAATGGGTGAACCAGGGTTAAACTATATGTATTATACCAAGACAACCGCTCCTCATAATCCGTTATTGTATTATAATTGGGATTGGGGTGATGGAACTTCTAGTGGTTGGCTTGGACGTTATGAATCAGGTGAAATCTGTGAAGCATCGCACATATGGAAGGAAAAAGGTACTTATGAAATCAAAGTAAAGGCAAAAGATATCAATGGTTTTGAAAGTGATTGGTCGGAACCTCTATCTGTTAAAATTCCAAGGAGTAAAATTAATAACAATTACTTTTTCATTAGGTTTTTAGATCGGTTTCCAAACGCTCTTTTAATACTAAGATTCCTAGTTGAACTTCAGTAGTTAAAATCCTTCCTTTTTTCTTTTTTTAATTTTAATAAATACCCTAAATTTTGTTATTTATGACGGATATTGTAATTAACAATCGTTAAGGAAATATTTATATTAACATATTTAATTATAACACTAGGGAGATGTATTTATATGGCGGAGGAAATATGAAAGAAAAACTGTTATGTATATTTGTTTGCTTACTTTTATCCTTATCTTTTATTGGAACTATATCTTCTGCAACTATACAAAAAAAATCAATGGATCCTGAGCCTATAGCAGACTATTCACACTATGTTTTTGGAGAATATTTCACTCTGACAACTTGTGTGCCTTGCAAATATTCGCATACGGCTTTAAAGGAATTATATGCTGAAGGGTGGCATCCTTTTTATTATATTACTTATGTATCTGATGTAAATAATAATTCAAGACAAAGAAAGAACGAGTTAAATGTATTCGGTTCTCCGACAGAGGTTTGGGACGGCGGTTATAAGTATAATATTGGTGGAAGTGGTTCTACTGAAGAGGAAAAAACAAAATTTAATTATAGTATTATCCAATGTGGCGCCAGAGATGTATGGGATATAGATCTAGATCTTAATGTTACATGGCTTGGTGCTGTTAATAACCATCCAGAGGATGGGGAAACTGTTGTTCCTATTGAAGTAGTTTTGAATTGGACAATTTCTGAGATGAAGATTGATGTTGATGTAACAAATAATGAAGCAAGTGATTATGATGGACACGTTCATGTACAAGTAACAGAGGTTGAGTCTGTGTGGTATAATGATAAATTTGATAAACCATATACATTTGAATTTAAAAGCTATGCATATAATGATGATGTCCCAATAAATGCTAGTGATACATGGAGCGAAACCATTTATTATGATGGATGTGATCATAACGATGCTGATGATCCTCCAAACTATTTTGATCATATAACAGAAGATAATATTCAGGTAATTGCTATTGCTATGGATAAAGACAATGATAAATATGTGGATGAAACCGCAGGTTTTAGAGTAGGTGTGGATACCGACCCAAAAACATTTAATGTATATTTCGGTGATTCCTATCCTCCTCCTTTGGTTATAACTAATGGGTCAGCTATGAAATATAATCCTTTTGAAGATCTTAACTGGACCACAGACTATTATTGGAAGATTGATGTATGGAATAATTTAAGTGAACTTACACCTGGAGATGAATGGAATTTTACTACAAGAGGTAATTCTCCACCATATCCACCTACTCCTAAATATCCACAAAATGGATCTGGACATGCACCAATTGATACTATTCTGGAATGGTATGGTGGTGACCCTGATGGAGATGATGTTACATATGATGTTTATTTTGGTGAATTTAGCCCATTTGAAGGTCCACCACTTGTAGCAAATAATATTACAAATACCTCTTATGACCCCACACCATTTGGTCAAACCCTTGAATTTAATACTAAATATGCTTGGAAGATTGTAGCTTGGGATGAATATGGATTAAATGCATCTGGAGGACCATGGTGTTTTACAACTCAACCAAATTATCCACCAGACCCAGCCCATGATCCCATTCCGCTTGATGGGGCAAAAAATGTATCTGTTAATGCCAGTCTTTATTGGAATGGTAGCGATCCTAATTCAGGTGATATCTTAACATATGATGTGTATTTTGGTCCAAATCCTGATCCACCACTGGTTGAAAGTAATCAACCTGAAAATTATTATGATCCCTATGGTGAGAACGATATGCCTATATTTTTGGATTTTTACTGGAGAATTGAAACTCGTGATATGGAGGGAGAGCTAACTCCTGGTCCTAATTGGACTTTTGCTACAGGATTAAATCCGAAACCTACTCCTCCTGAGATTGATGGTCCAACTCGAGGGAAAAAACAAATCCCTTATAATTTTACATTTGTCTCAACTGATCCAGATAATCAAAAAATAAGGTATCATGTAGATTGGGATGATGATATTATCATAATAACTGATTATTATGAATCAGGCGAAGTTGTAACATTGAATCATACTTGGGAAGAAGATGGAAAATATATTATTGAAGCAAGAGCAGAAGATTGGTATAAAGCAAAAAGTGAATTATCAACACATGCAATTAATATTCCGAGAGGCAGGATGTCAAGATATTCATTGTTCTTAGAACTATTAGAGCATATCCTTGATTCATCACCGCTTCTGAGATATATTCTAGGAGTATAGTAGATTAAATTTCTCTTTTTTTCTTTTTTTAAAAATCGAAATTAGATTTAAATGAAATAGGGGTTACACCCCTATAACCCCATTCCGCCTTCGCTTCCTCGACAAGCTCTCCGCCCCTCTGGGGCTCCGGTCTTGCCGTATCCCCGCTTGGCGGTTACGCTGCATCAGGTAGACGTTGCTGACGATCATC
>DAOVGR010000086.1 GCA_030672305.1 Thermoplasmatales archaeon
CCTTTACAGGGCACACCCTAAGCGGTGTGCCGTATGCGACAAAAAAAGAGCGGTTAGTTGTCTAAAAAGAGATGTGGCTTTTCATCTGCGGGTCTTTCGCTATGCTTCAGACCGCGCAGTATTCCCACCCACAATTATAAACTTTATTTTTTTATGTATGTTAAAATAAAAGATTAAGGTTTATTGTTGCAACCACAATCTTCTATTTCTGGTATTTCTATATTAAGATAACCTTGTTCTTTTAACCATTCTTTTACCTGCTTCCAACGTTGAAGTAGACACATTAGTCCCAAAATTATAGCTGGACCTGAAGAATTACTGTTTTGAATAAGTTCTATTAATCTTATAATATTTTTAGGAAAACAAGGTGGCTCCTCATTATAGTCTCCATTTAGATCAGCGCAGGTCGCAATACAGGATAATAATAAACCAATGTCTACTCCACAAAAGATAGGTACTGCCCAGCAACAGAAATTATGTGGACCAGGTGATATTGCACAACCAAATATCAGATAAATACAATTACCTGCCAAAGTAATTCCCAAACAAGCAGCTACACATTGTTCAAAACTACCGCTTGTTGAATAATTATTATTTGTTTTCAATTCTTTCATAGGTTCTCTTTGATTAGTTTCTATGTTTATGTTCTTGGTAATTTCTTGATTTTCATTTGATCTCACTGTTACAACTGTTGAAGTTGCTATCAATAGCGTACAAATTATAATACATATTATTTTATTTTTCATATTTCTTCTCCTCATCTAAGATATTTTTAATTGATGCAAGATAGTAAAATATAAGTTATGTGACATTTTACAACATATGATTTTAAGAAAAATTGTAATTTATAAAAATAAGTTATTATTGCTACAAATTATCAAGAAATGTATTGAATTCATTTCACCAAGAAAAAAAAGAATAAATATTTTTGAATAAAAACCTTAAATTTTTTACATTATTCAATACTAATTTCTACAATTTTTAACCAGATATGGTCTGATAGCTTTTTGGAAGAAATATTCAATATTTCCTACAAAAATAAACAAAATTGCCCGATTTTGGAATTTTGTAGGAATTTCTTGAAGTGGGGCTTTA
This sequence comes from Thermoplasmatales archaeon, assembly GCA_030672305.1. Taxonomy (GTDB): domain Archaea; phylum Thermoplasmatota; class E2; order DHVEG-1; family DHVEG-1; genus SG8-52-3. The sequence goes on from DAOVGR010000086.1 coordinate 1,096, forward strand.
TGTTCATATCTAGTATTAATAAATTTGGGGGTAAAAGAAATGAAAGTACCGAATGAAATAAGCGGATTAGATATTAAAGAAATCAATCCAAACACTTGCATATTCACTTGTATTCCCAGATGCGAAAAAGGTATAAGTCCTATCAAACAGATGAAATCCAAAATGCAACTTAATGGATTTGGAAAACCCTTAGATGATTCTATATCAATTGAAAATGCTTGCACAACTAGAGAAATTAATCTAGAAAGCATTTTACTAAAAGAAAAACATCTTATAGAACGTGATAGAATATCTAGGAATTTACCAATTCAAAGTATTCTTGCTAGTAATTACTTAAATTCCTCAGAGCCATATATCCTTAACCTGGTTTCTAAAGATAACTTTAGAGAAATATTGAATATTGCCCGTCTTTTTCCAGGCAATTTAACTAGTTTTTTAGGATTCGAGTGTCGATTAGGATCACCTGATGCTCGTGCTGATTGGGCATTTGCAATCTCTGGTCTAAATGGTGATCGTTTCGTTCTTGAAAATCTACTTAAAGATGGCTATTTACCAGGACAGCTATTAATTCAAAACGAGTGGCGTCAAATTAAAGATTTTGCAAAGACTTGGGCAGATTCTGAATCCATTTTAAATGATAAGGTACAATGTTTCTGGCTTGAATTTGATATGCCGAAAGATAGTCCTGACATCCCAATTCCTTGTGTGTTTTTTGGACCAACAAAGTTACCTAAAGGCATTTCAGCTAATGATTATAATAATTATGAATGGCTTACAAAGGTGGCTTTACCCATATTGAGAGGGCAACCATTAACTAAAGGTATTGAAACCTATCTAAAGAACTGTATTGAGCGAATGCCAAAAAATGCTACCCTATTTCAGATAGGCACTCTTTTATCCAGATCTGCAGATGGTGTTCGTATCTATATTAATAAATTGCAACCAAAAGAAGTTATTCCATACCTTAACTCAATTGGATGGTTTGATGAAACTGGGGAATTTACTAAGCTCATCAAAGAGGTTAAAGATATGGCTGACCGATTTGTTGTAAGTTTTGATGTAAATGAAGATGGAATTGGTCCTAGAGTTGGCATAGAGCTATCATTTGATTCAAAAATCTTTCAAAAAGAAACAAGGTGGGTTAAATTATTAGATTATCTTGTTGATAAAAACCTTTGTCTCTCAGAAAAAAGAGATGCCCTACTAAATTATCAGGGTTCAGAAGAAGAATTTACAGATTTAACAATGGAACCTCTTAAGGCGGCTTCAGGAAATCTAAATAAAATCTTCTCTAGTACAATTGTAAGATACATAAGCCATATCAAAATTGTTTATCAACCAGCTGAGATATTAGAAGCAAAAGCTTATCCAGCTGTTAGATTATTTAAATAATTACAAAAATATTAAATTAATTCTTCAATATTTATCCTAATAAAATGAGGACTAAACAAATATGAAATTTGCGATATTGGGGCATTTTATTGATGAAAATCATTTAGAAAGATTACCTAAGGAATGGATTCATGATAACCTGATCGTTTCACAAGAATTTAACTTCAATGAAACTAACGGATATATACTTGGTATAATGCTCACTGCTAAACAAATGATGAACTACCCAAAAGAAACAGTGAGGCAGAAAATTTTAGACGCTGTATTGTTTGCTCAGAATGAGTTGGATGTAGAAATAATTCAGCTTGGCGCATTGACTACATCAGTTACAACTGGGGGAAGATGGCTTGCTGAACAAAAAAATTACACAGGTTTTGTAAACCATGGCGATAGCTATACAACCGCAGTAACTTGTCAAGCAGTTGAAAAAGCTTTAAATCTATTTGAAAAAAAATCTTTTGAATCAATTCTTGCTATCGTAGGAGCTTATGGAATTATTGGCGAAGCGGTATCAAAAACTCTAGTGTCACAATTTTCACATTCTATATTAATTGGACGAAGAGAAGAAAAACTCGAAGAACTTACAGCAAAATTGAAAGGTAGTTTTGAAACTACAGTTGATCTAAAAACAAAGGATGCAGACATTATTGTTACAGCAACTAGTCACCCTAAAGCACTTTTGGGATCTGAACATTTAAAAGAAAATGCAATAGTTGTCGATGTCTCTCAACCTCCAAATCTTTCACAAGAAGTATGCCAAAAGCGATCAGATATATGTAGAATTGACGGAGGATATGTGGATTATCCTGCCAAATACAGTTTCTCAATTCCGGGGATGCCTGTAGGGAAATGTTTCTCATGTATGGCCGAAGTGATAATGCAAGCTATGGATAAACAACGTGAAAATCATGTGGGATCAATTGATTTGGAACATTTACGAAAAACCGAGAAATGGGGAGAAAAATATGGTTTTAATTTGAACGAATTAACGAATTTTGGTAAAACCATCAATCTTAGGAGGTAAATTTTTGGGATTGAAGAATAGTATCAATGCTGAGATGGCAATTGATAAAGGTGTAGATTATCTAATAAGTAACCAAGATAAAGATGGTTCAATAAGTTTGAATAAAGATGCAAGATGGAAAGTTTGGGAGACAGCCAACGCAATTATTACTATAAATTCAGCCAATAAAAACAAAAAATCATTTCTTGAAAAATCTGTAAATTTTTTATCAAATATTCAAAGAGAGGATGGATCATTTTATCACACAATTTCATCCAAAAAAGATGAATATTGTATGGAAACAACGCCGGTATGCATATTAGCTTTATCTGCGGCAAAAAAAGATGTGCGTAAAGGTATTGAATTTATGCTTGATAAACAAAATCCAGACGGATCCTGGGAAATAGGAACACCTGAAATTATAAAACGTAGATTTTGGCCGTCCATAGCTGGTTTTGTGATTAGCACGTTATTGCATCTAAAGATATCTTCTAATCAAATATCAAAAGGAATTGATTTCCTTATAGAAAAACAACAAGAAGATGGAAGTTGGGGAAGCAACTGGGTATACTATGACACACCCTATTATCCAATGCATGCAATTCTTTTAGCTTTTGAACTGTATGGATTAAATAAAAGTATGAACTATAAAAAAGCTGTAAATTATATATTTGAAAAACAAAATAACGATGGTTCTTGGTATATAGAAACTACCGACAAACCAAGACCTTCAAGAGCTCTTCGGACGACTCTGGCCTTAAATTCTTTGTTAGTTTCTCCAGATAATTCCCATTTAGAATCAGTAGAAAAAGGAGTTAAATGGTTATTGGGGGAACAAAAATCTGATGGACATTGGGATGGAGGATACTTTGTTAATTGGCCAGGTAAAAAAGAAGATATTTATACAACATCTATGGCCATTCGTGCTTTAAATAAATATCGAGCTTTGTAGCTTGATTAATACCATTAATTATGTTGTTTTAGATCCAAATACCGTTGTATTAAAGGACATATTTGCATAAGTAATACTCTTTGATGGAGAGTATGTACCTTCACCTGCACTAAAAAACATAATAAATGGTTTTTCGCCGAAATAATCAGTTATTTCTTCCCTTAAAATATTTATTTTATATCCCAACGTTTCACATATAGTAATACATGTTGAACTCAATCCAAATTCTGGTTGTATCCTATCAAAACTTCTTAGATTATTTTTCATGGCATGTATTAAATTTTTGCCACTAACTGTAAGTATCGAAACTTCACCCTCGTCCATTATACAAGGCATAAGTATTGAATCTTTAAGAATGAAAGTCACTACGGCAGGTACTTCTCTATCATGCCTTCTTACAGATATAGGATAATAAAGAATTATATGTGCCATTGTTTTTTCATTTAAAAATCCTTCAGGCCAGTCTAATAATCTTAATAATTCTGGAACTGCAGGTTTATTATTAATTTCATGAATAATGTGTTTATTTTTACTAAGTTTTGTTATTTCAAATTTGACATCTGTATCTTTCATACCATGTGTTGTGCAAACATCGAGATCTATATCAATTGCGATTCCCAAACCGACTAAGGAATTTGTATATACTTTGTCATTAAAAAATTGGTAATTACTAAGTGCCTTATAATCATCCATACAGGTTCCAAGAATCATGTTATAATCCGGCAATTCTTTTACTATTTCTTCAAAAATTTCATCTTCCCTACCCAGCCCTTTCTGAGCCAAATATTGAGATATGCCAAATGCTTGCATCGCAAACTTGCTGAATAATCCAGATTTAATTATTTTTTTTCGTCCTAAGCCTGGCATACTTGGTATCTCCGGCCCAGAAATCAAATTTAGCAAAAATTTATTTCTATATCTAGACTCTTTTAAACCTTCTTTAATCAGGCCTACGCTTTGCTTTGCAGCCCTTTTTGGGCTTCTCTTTGTGTTTTTTCCAATTCCCAAAACTACATCCATATTAGGATAAGAAACAGCCAATGCACTAGCACCTCTTGTGTAACAACCATAATTATTTACAAAACCTACAACAGTCCCACCAATTAGAGGTGTCCCTTTTGGCAATACATCCCAAACACCATTTAAAAATTCCTCAAAACCACCATGATCCTTATAGTGAATAGTTGAAAATAACAAGAAAAAATTTGGTTGAGATTTTAATTGTCTAATTGTATTTCTAGCAACTTCTCTCCCTGCTTCTCGTGCATCCCATTTACGAGTCATTCCAACTGCAGCTTCTACTTTTCGATCTTCCATATAACTTCCATAATTATTGAGTAATTACTTCACCTGAAGGTGTTTGCTCAGTTTCTTCCATAAGACTAAGGATTTCACGCCGAGCATTCTCCAGCTCTACCTCAATGAGACCCTTATTAGATAATGCTGGAATAATTGATACTAATGCATTCTCAGTATCAGGAAAAACATAGAATAAGACCTCATAGTCCTGAAGCCGAAACTCCATTTCTGCAAGACCTGCCTGAGAATATTCACGGATTACACCAAAAACATCATCCATCGCACGTTTGATAATATCCCATATACTCATAACATCAGTATTAAAACCATTACCACTTGGCATAACACTAATCATATTACGACGTGCAACCATACAAGCCAAGATATCATCTAACTTCAGTAAATCATCTAAAACTTCAGCAATAGGGTCATCTTGCATCCTATCCACAACTCCTAATATGCTCTATCCTATTATTTGATGATTTAAAAAGATTCCGCTATCAAATATTTATTATTTTATAAAAATTGGATTCCACCTGCAGTAATCGCAATATCATGAGGTTTCAAAGTATGTTTTGTTGCACGCATCTTACGAATTATAAGCTTACGTCGATCCATAGTCATATCCAGATCCATCAAGATAATACCATCCACTAAAAACTCAGAAATTGTATCACGAGAAAGACTTCGTGAACCCTCAGGAACTTCAGAAGTAACCATAGCAGTACAATTCTTCTTACTTAAAATATTTAGGATATGACGAACATGAGTACGGGTAGTAGGAACCGATCCTAAAGGCATTTCTTTAGTCATCTTTGAATGTTCTGTAGGAGCAATTTCATGGACACCACTCACCCAAACAGGAACCTCAGCAACTGGAGTAAGTGAATCTAATACAACACGAGTATAATCATTATTGTCAATTTCATCCTCTATTTCTTTATGTATACTCCTTTTGTCTAAGTCTACATACATAAATTTTAGTTGACCTTTTTCAACAGCTGGCCAAAAATCAAAACCAAGTTCATTTGCTTGCTTAACAATACTATCTATTCGTTCATCAGAAGTTAAGTATAAACATTTTTCACTACTTTGTAAACCCTCTAGGACATAATGGAAACACATAATCGATTTACCGGAGCCAGGTGTACCCGATATTAAAGTTACACTATTTTGTGGCAGGCCACCAGCAAGCAACCCATCCAATTCTTCAAGACCTGTATGAACTCGGGTTACTTCCTTTTCAAAGCTAATATTTTTATTAAAGTTATTCATAAATTAATACACTCCATTACCACCTAGGATTACTACGGATGTTCTTAATTGAATAACAATTTAAATAGCTTTCCTAGACATTTTAATAATTAAAAAGGTCAATTACAAATTGAAAAAATTGATATATTCAATTTAAGTTTTTAACTATTAATATATGCTTAAAATTACAATACTTGATGGATATGTTGACGAACCCACCTGTCTAGGTGTTCCTCCTTATATTAGCCCTTATCCAAGATATATTGCTGGGGCAATTTGGAGTTTTGATAAATCTGCACATATTTCATATTTAACAATTGATCAAATAAGAAAAGAAAAACAATTTTTACAGGTTTTATCAAACTCTGATTTAATTATAGTTATTGCAGGAACGTCAGTTCCCGGAAGATACCTCTCAGGATTTCCAGCAAGTCCAAATGAACTTGTATATCTTATGAACCAATTATCAAGACCAAAAAAAATTCTTACAGGTCCTGCTGCTAGATATGGTTTTGGTTTGTCTGGTGGTAAAAAAACTAAAGAAATTGACTTTGTGAAAGATGCTTTCAATTTAATTATTGGAGGCGATGGAGATATTGTTTTATATGATCTTTTCAAAAACAAATTTGATATTGAAAATGTTGATACTTCAAAATGCAGGAAGAACGCATCCTTTATTAGAAATTATGCAATTCTTGGATCAAAAATTGTAAAATTTCATCCAAATTATCCTGATTATTTAATTACTGAAATTGAAACCTTTCGTGGATGTCCTAGAAGTATTGTTGGTGGTTGTTCTTTTTGTAGTGAACCTGCTAAAGGACCTCCTGATTTTAGACCAATAAAGGATATTGTCGACGAAATCAAATCTCTATATAATAGTGGTGTAAGACATTTTAGAATAGGCGGTCAACCTTGTATTTTTTCATACATGGCAATAGATGCTGAAAAAAATGAGTACCCAAAGCCAAATCCAGAGGCCTTAGAAAAACTCTTCAGTGGTATCAGAAATGCAGCCCCCAACTTAAAAACTCTTCATATAGACAATGCAAATCCCGGTATTCTAGCGCGTTTTCCAACTGAATGTAAACGTATTTGTAAAACTATTATAAAGTATCATACTCCTGGTGATGTTGCAGCATTTGGAGTAGAAAGTGTTGATCCAATAGTAATTTTAAAAAATAATCTTAAAGCAAGTTCTGAAGAGGTTATTAGCGCAATTAACCTTTTAAATGAGGTTGGTTCAAAGATAGGATTCAATGGTATGCCAGAGCTCTTACCAGGACTCAACTTTGTTTTTGGACTTGTCGGTGAAACAAAGAATACATACAATTTAAACTATGAGTTTTTAGAAGGTGTACTTGATAAAAATCTACTTCTTAGACGTATAAATCTTCGTCAAGTAATTCCTATTCCAGGTACAAAAATGTTTGATGTTGGAAGTAAAATAATTTCAAAAAACAAACAACATTTTCAAAGATTTAAAAAGAAGGTTAGAGCAAACATTGAAAGACCAATGCTTGAAAAAATGCTTCCAAAAGGTTCAATTTTAAAGGATATTTACTCAGAGAAATACAAAGGAAAACTAACATTTGGCAGACAAGTTGGTAGTTACCCCTTATTAATAGGTATTCCTGGAATTTTTCCAAAAAATAATTTTTTTGATGTAAAAGTAATTGATTATGGTTTCAGATCAATAACTGCTATTCCTTATCCTCTTGATATAAATACAGCTTCCAGACAAACAATTGAAGCATTACCCGGTATTGGTAAAAAAAGAGCAATAAGAATTCTTGCAAATAGACCGTTTACTGATAAAAAACAACTTATAAATGCATTGGATGATTCCGAAATATTTGATAAAGTTCAGGATTATATTTGTATATAACGTTAGAAAATATATAATTTGAATTTTCTAATAAAAATAATTGCTTCATATTCAAACTTATCTTCTATGGTAATTATTAAAAAAAAGGAACTTATTACGTATTATTATAATGAAAGAAGACAATTTCAACAATCTAGAAAATAAAATTGATTATCATTTCAAAAACAAGGATTTATTAAAATGTGCATTAACACATAAAACCTATGCTTTTGAATCCCGCCGTCCTATTGAATTTAATGAACGATTAGAACTACTTGGTGATAGCATACTAGATTTTGTAATAGCTGAGCAACTTTATAAAAGCAATAAATATTTTTCTGAAGGTGAACTTACTAGAAGACGTTCATCACTTGTAAACAATATTTTTTTAGCTGAAAAAGCAAAACAATTAGGAATTGGAAAACACCTACTTTTAGGTAGGGGAGAAAAGAAACAAAATGGTGATAAAAATCCAACAAATCTAGCAAATGCTTTAGAAGCACTTATTGGATCCATTTATTTGGATTCAGGTATCAAAAAGGTTAAGAAATTTATTTTAAATAATATTTTTAGTAAGGATTATGAGTTTTAAATAAAGGTATTATATTTTCTAAATAATATTTGTTAAAGAAACTTTTAAATATGTTAGTCTAATATATTAAATTAACAAATGTTAATAGGGGGTAAATATATGAAAAGAATTTGGCCACTTATAGTGGTAGTAACTCTTGTCCTTAGTGGACTTGGCGCTGTTAACGCACAAGAAAAAGAGGAAAATTTTCAAAAATATGAAAATATTTTATTTTCTCAACCAACAATAGATAACCAAAATGAATATGCTGAAGTAATTCTTAAAGAGGGAAATTCATTTTTAATGGAACCAGGAAAACCAATGCTTCCAATGTATAGTGAAAAATTTACATTTCCTTTTGGAACAAAAATTAAAAGTGTTTCTTGCACACCTAAAAATGTTCAAACACAAACTCTTACAAAAGATATTATGCCTTCACCACAGGCCAGCACAGTTGGTGAAATGATAAAAAACAATGTAGTAAATACTATCGATTATGGAACAAAACCTTATCCTAACAATTGGTATCAATATAATTTAGGATGTGGTCTAGAAGGAAATGAAAGAGCAATTTTTGTTAAATTAGAGCTATACCCAATTCAGTATTATCCTGCAGATAAGAAAATTGAGTGGGCAAGCGAATTTGATATAGTAGTTAATTATGAGCATTCTAGTTGGTCTCCTGTTATTGATGAAACCTATGCTTTTATAATTCTTACTCCGACTGATTATGTTAGTCAACTAGCCACACTTGTAACCCACAAAAATAGCAGAGGAATACAAACAAAATTAGTAACTCTTAATGAAATCTATGGTGGAACACACTTTCCAGTAGAAGGAAGAGATGATCAAGAGAAAATCAAATATTTTATAAAAAATGCAATTGATGAATGGGCAACTAGCTCTGTTATGCTTGTTGGTGGAAGTGCAAAGTTTCCAACTAGAGAGACACATATATATGTTGAAAGTCATGAAGATGGTGAACTCTTTGTAAGCGATCTTTACTATGCAGATATATATGATGGAGAAATGAATTTTTGTAGCTGGGATTCAAATGCAAATAATATATTTGGTGAATACAACTGGGAGGGAAAATACGATACTGTAGATTTATACCCTGATGTAAGTATCGGAAGACTTGCAGCCACATCAACTAATCAAGTAACAACTTGTGTTAACAAAATAAAGACATATGAAATTAATGAGGCATATACACAAGGATGGTTTACCGATTTTGTTGTAATTGGTGGTGACACATGGGTTCCTGACCATGGTGAGGAAAGCGGTGTTCCTGAAGGTGAATATCTTAATGATAAAGCAATCAGTGAAATGACTGGCTTTTCTCCTGATAGAGTATGGGCAACAAATGGTAGATTAGGAAAAATTACTCCACCTTTTGGAAAAGGTGAGATTACTAATGCAATCAATCCTGGTTGTGGTTTTGTTTATTGGTCAGGTCATGGTAATACTAATCTTTGGGGTACTCATCCATTTGAAGGTGGCGAACATGTTTGGATTCCAACACCAATTGGTTATTATTTTTCAGGTGATGTCGGTGGTTTAAGCAATGGAAATAAACTTCCAGTTGTAGTTGTCGGAGGATGCTCTTGTGGTAAATTCAACAAAGATCTCAATTGTTTTGGTTGGAGTTGGCTCCGTGACTCAAATGGTGGAGGAATTGCATCAGTTGCCGCCTCTGGACTATTATATGAATATCTAGGGAGCAGTTGCTCTACTGGGCTTGCCGGTAAAATTGGCATTTTTATGTTCAAAGCTTACAAAGACTGGGGAGCATTGACATTCGGTGAAATGTGGAACAAGGGAGTCACAAAATATATTGATACAACTTCAATGAAAGATTCAGATATTAAAACAATGGAAGAATGGACTGCATTTGGAGATCCAACACTTGCAATCGGAGTTCCATCAGAAGCACCATATAAACCTGACACACCAGATGGTCCAACGTCTGGTAAGAAAGGACAACAGCTTGCTTATACATCATCTACTACTGATCCAGATGGAGATGACATATATTATCAATTTGACTGGGGTGACGGCACAAAAAGTGATTGGATTGGCCCTAGAACCAGTGGATCACAAGTATCTGGATATAATACATGGTCAAAAAGTGGAACATTTCAAGTAAAAGTTGTTGCAAGAGATGAACATGGAGCAATCAGTGAATGGTCTAATCCATTAGCTGTAAGAATCCCAAGGACTAGAACTACAGCAGCAAACTCAGATGGAACATTTACTGCAGAAATGGGTATTAGAGGTAGCGAAGATCCCAACGTCTTACTAGACGGAAATTACAAAACAAGAGGTCGATTCAAAGTAATATGGGGAACAGCAACCGGTGAAGAAAAAGAAGGAAGATTCTTTGGAGTCTTTAGAGAAAATAGATTTATAATAAAAGTTCCAACTCCAAGGGTATCAATTAAAATATTAGGACGATGCAGAATTGAAAACCAAGAATTTTCAGGTAACTGGATTTGTAGACTACCAGAAACAAGAGGATGGATAAATGGAGAGTTTTATCCCTCCTAATCTTTCTTTATTTTTTTGTAAGACAATAAACTGAAATAGTTTCATCATTAAAACTGCTACTTAAAACTACTTTATATTGAAATTTCTTTTTTTTAATAAAAGATTCAAGGATATTACAATCTGATAGTGAGCTAAAAACAAAATAAGCTTGACCTTTTTCATTTAGAAAAAATGGTAGTTTATCAATAAAGCGGTTTGTAATTATAATTCCATCAATACCACCATTAGTTGCAACATCAAACCATCCAGATTCTCCTACCAACTCATTTTTTTTAGTTGGAAGATATGGAGGATTAAAAATTATTACATCAAAAACTTCTTTTTGTTTTATTGGTGAAAATAAATCGCCTTTTCTTACCTCAAAATTCCCTTCTATTAAAGATTTATTTCTTGAATAATTTCTTTTTGCCAAATCAACTGCATATGGATTAATATCTGTACAAACCACATTTGCTCCAACTCGAGCACATTCTAGGGCAATAAGTCCGCAACCTGTTCCAATTTCAAGAACAGAATTACCTTTTACAACATTAATAGCCTTAATTAATAGAAATGAATCTTCAGCAGGATCGTAAACCTCAGGATGAAGTTCAAGATTTAACTCCTTATAATGAAAAAATTTTACAGATAAATCTTTTTTCAAGTAAAAACTTCATATTTTTGTTTCTTTTAAAAAGTTTTATAAAGAAAAAACTGCTGCCAAAAAATATGCAGGAGAGACCAAAAGCTCAAATTACAATTGGACTTCTAGCATTCTTTGCAAGTGTATGGGTATTATATGAATATGCTAAAGGTTTTCCAACAATATTTGAGTCAATTGGGATAATAATAATACTACTTATTGTTATGCTTGTACTTGCATATATACTGATAGCGATACTTGAGTGGATTAATATCTTTGATCTAAAAACAAATGCTATACTTACATTAATTGTACTTACCGCATTTATGATAAATCTAACAATTTATTTATTAACAAACCAAACTCAATAGATTATTTTATATTCATTTTTTTAAGAAGATTCATAAATTTTTCTTTACTTTCATTAAGAGCATTTTCAGCAATCTTTCTGTCTGTTATATTTTTAAGAATAATTGTTGCTCCATGTCTTCCATCTTCAAAAGTTGTAGGCATTATCTTTATTTTGAAATAGAAAAAACCACCTTTACCTTTAAAATCGATATCTAGAAAGATATCTCTTCCTTGAAGGGCTTCTTTTATCCCTACCATTATCTCTCCTTCATCCTTAAAGATATCTTTTATTGTTTCAATTACCGATTGACCAATAATTCTTCCCTTTTTTTGTCTTATAAAATTTAGCAGAGACTCATTAATCATTGTAATTCTAAAATTCTCATCATAAATCAAGATATAATCTGAAGTATAATTTAACAAATCCAACACAGGTATTCTACGTGCTGGAAAAAAGACTTTTGCAGGACCAAAGGTTATCATTTCTACATGACCTGATATTCTCATAATATCAAGATATTTTGCAACAGAGTTCCTATTTACCCTAATTTTTCTTGCAATGTCTGTAACCGTCATTCCTTTTGAATTTTCTTTTAAAGTCTTTTTGATCAATGATATTTCCTGCTGATAATCATCCATTGATTGAGTATAATTTGATAACTATTTATGCATTTCTCTTTTGTATTGCACTTATGCCATGCAAAGAGCGATATATTTAAATAGTAGTTATTATATAACGGCTTTGCAAGGCATTATTGCATTGCAAAGGTGGAGAACGTGTGGGGTTCAAAATCAATATCAGAAAAAATTAATTCTTTAAGTAAATTTGATTCTATAATTATTAACAATTATAAAGATGAAAAAAAACAGAAAGGAGTGTTAATGTGCCAGTCAAGCTATTTTCGCATCCCATTCCACAAGATTTTGAAAGCTTATTGGCACTTAAGATTAAAAACAATGTAAAAATATATCCTATCTATTAAATTTCCTCCCCCTATAAAAGAGGTGCCTCAAAGAGGTGCATCCCATCTCTCAATAAACAAGAGAGGTGCCTCTTCTTTTTTTCAATTTAATATTTTAAATATAGATAATCTTATAAAATTATGATATATTTACTATTAAAAGGAGAATATATCATGAAAAAAATAGTTATAGGATATATTTTAGGCATTGTAATATTGCTATTGTTAAGTCCGATAATCTCAGCTACACAAATTACACAAACAATTACGATTTCTACAAATAAACAAAATAATCTTGGTGAACTAAATCCTAAAATAATACAAGCAATTGAAATGGTAAATGAATCTTTACTTAGGGCATTTTTAGACGAATTAGTGTCAATAGGTCCAAGAATGACAGGAACCTATGGTTGTGAAAAAGCAGCAGAATATCTATGCGAACAATTCAATGATTTTGGTTTAGAAACAAGATATCAAGAATGGGCCACATTTAATACTAGACTACCTCTTAGACACTACAAAGGAAAAAATATCGAAGCAACACTTAATGGAACAAATAAGGATTGTGATGAAATACTAATTTTCAATGCTCATTATGACACAGTTAAGGAGTCTCCTGGTGCAAATGATGATGGCTCGGGAGTTGTTGCTGTATTAGCTGCTGCCTACATTTTAAACAATTTTGAATTTAATAGAACAATAAAATTTGTTACTTTTTCAGGAGAAGAAGTAGGCCTTATTGGCAGTAGAGCATATGTAAAAGAAATATATGAAAATAATGAAGAATTAATTGTTGAATTCAATGCAGATATGATAGGCTATGCTGAAACAGCTCAAGGAGGAAGAAATGTTACATTATCGCCAACAGAAGATGCTCATTGGATTGTTGAAGAAATTAAATCTGTAAATGATAACTATGATATCAATTTCAATATAAATACTGGTGGAATTATCGAACCTGGAGGATCTCGAGGAGGAAGTGACTATTACGATTTTGTTTTATATGGATACGAAGCTGTTGCCTTTTGGGAATCAGAATGGAATCGAGATTACTTTCATAATCCAGAAGATTCTATTGAACATATTAACTTTAGTTATTTTGTAAATGTTACAAAACTTATTGTAGGATCACTTGCTCATCTTGCAGATAATACAGAAATCAATTACCCTATGTTAAGAATTGAATCTCCAAAACGTGGAAGATTATATTTTGAAGATAGAACTTTAAGAGTATTTAGACATCACAGAACAATCGTAATTGATGATGTACTAATTTGTACAGAAGTAAAACCAGGGGATTGTCCAATAGAAAAAGTTGAGTTTTACTTTGATAACAAACTAAAGCATACAGATACTGAGAAACCCTATCAATGGAGAATAAATCAACGATCCTTAAGAAAACATACAATAAAAGCAGTAGCTTATGACGAAAAAGGAAGAACAACTAGTGACCAGATAGATTTTCGTTTCATTAATCTAATGTTAAAACGTTAAATAAAGTGATATTTTATCAACAAAATTATAAGAATACTTGCGATACCTGATTTTGGGTTTTTAAATGAAAGTGGCACTAGTAACGATGAGACCGAAGATTGCAAACAAAAAAGCAAATCTAGAAAAAATGGAAAAATACATCGAAAAAACAAAAGCTGATCTATATGTTTTTGGAGAACTAACAATATGTGGTTATCATGTAAAAGATGAGCTGAGAGATGTCGCAGAAACAGTAAATGGACCGTTAATTAATCATATGAAAAAAATTGCACAGAAAAAAAAATGTTACGTTGTTTTTGGAATGCCCTTAAAACATAGCACTATTAAGGGACTAATACATAATGCATCAGTTCTTATTCATCCAAATGGAAAAGTAGATACATATAATAAATGGTTCTTACCAACTATTGGACCTTTTGAGGAAAAGATATTTTTTGATGAAGGTGAAGAACTAAAGATTTGTAAAACAAAATTTGGTAAAATTGGTCTTATTGTTTGCTACGATTTATATTTTCCAGAGATTTGTAGAGCATATACACTAATGGGTGCAGATATAATCATATGTATATCAGCAACTCCTTCAGTTACAAGAAAATATTTTGAAATATTAATACCAGCTCGAGCTGTTGAAAACACAGTTTTTATGATTTATTCAAATCTTGTTGGAACCCAAGAAAATCTTTTTTTTTGGGGTGGTTCTCAAATATATGATCCACTTGCAAAATTAATTGTAAAAGCACCTTACTACAAAGAGAGTGTAATTACTTGTGATATTGATTTGAAACAGCTTGAATTTGCTAGAGCAAATCGTCCTGTAATAAGAGATATTAAATCTGAGATTTATCACGATCTCTATAATTTATCAAGAAATATTAAAAAATAAATAAATTGTGAAATTTACAAAAAGTATATACACGTTTAAAGTATTTGGGGCAATCTATTCATTGTTTCTCACTTGTGGGGAGTAATCCGATGACAGGCTATGATGCCAAGGATATTATTAAACTCAATTTAAAAGCAGTTAAAATAAGAAAGCATATAATTGAAATGCTTTATAGGGCTAAATCAGGTCATCCTGGTGGATCTTTATCTGCTGTTGATGCGCTTGTTGCATTATATTTTTTTCATATGAAACTTAATCCAAAAAAACCACATGATCCAAATAGAGATCGTTTTATACTTAGTAAAGGACATGCCGCACCAGCCCTTTATGCAGTTCTTGCAGAAAGAGGATATTTTCCAGTTGAAGAATTAAAAAAATTAAGAATGATTAATTGTATGTTACAGGGTCACCCAGTTTGTACCTATATACCCGGAGTAGAGGCATCTACTGGTTCTCTTGGTCATGGACTTTCATTTGCAAATGGAGTAGCATTAGCTGGCAAACTTGACAAAAAAAATTACAATGTTTATGCAATGCTTGGTGATGGAGAAACTGGTGAAGGTCAAGTTTGGGAGGCAGCAGCAGTCGCAGCACATTATAAACTTGATAATCTAACAGCAATGATTGATAGAAATTTTTTACAGATAGATGGATATACTGAGGATGTATTAAAACTTGAATCAGTTAGAGATAGGTGGAGTTCCTTTGGATGGAATACAATTGAAATCGATGGCCATGATATTGAAAAAATAATTAATGCACTTAAAGAAGCAAATACACATGAACGACAGCCTACTATGATAATTTTGAACACAACAAAGGGTAAAGGCGTTTCATTTATGGAAAATAATGTTGATTTTCATGGTGTACCTCCAAATGAAATAGAAAGAAACATTGCAATTGAAGAACTAACACATGCAGAGAAAAGATTGGAGGCAACACTTTGAGTAAAAAAGTCATGGTCAATCCACGAAATGCTTACGGTGAAGCACTTATTGAACTTGGTAACAAATATAACAATCTAGTAGTTCTAGACGCAGATCTTTCTAAATCTACAAAAACAATTATGTTTGCAAAAAAATATCCAGATCGTTTTTTTGAAATGGGTATAGCAGAAGCAAATATGATAACAACAGCAGCAGGACTTGCCTCATGTGGAAAACTGCCATTTGTAAGCACATTTGCTGTTTTTGCAACAGGAAGAGTATATGATCAAATAAGAATGGATATAGCATATTCAAATGCAAATGTAAAGATATTTGCAACACACGGTGGAATAAGTGTTGGAAAAGATGGAGTAAGCCACCAAATGATAGAAGATATCGCACTAATGAGAGTTCTTCCAAATATGACTGTTTTAGCACCAAGTGATGCTATTCAAACAGGTAAAATAGTTCATCTTATGGCAGAAGAACACGGGCCAATGTATGCAAGGGTTGGAAGAGCTGATGCACCCCTAATTTATGGGAAAAAAGATGTTGAAGAAATGAAGATTGGAAAAGGTATGGTTGTAGAAGATGGCTCAGATATTTCATTTATTTCATGCGGAACAATGGTAGAACCAGCCCTTGAAGCTCGAAAAACCTTAGCAAAACAAGGAATAAATGCCCGTGTAGTAGATATGCACACTATAAAGCCAATTGATGAAAATCTAATTCTTAAATGTGTAAAAGATACAAATGGAATAATTACTGCAGAAGAGCATTCAATAATCGGAGGGCTTGGAGCAGCAGTTGCAGAAATACTTGCAGAAAAAAACTTTTCTACAAAATTTTTAAGGATGGGTATAAAAGACACATTTTGTGAAAGTGGAACTCCATCTGATCTGCTTGAAAAATATCAACTAAACGAAAAACACATGGTAAAAAATGCTAAAAATATTTTAAAAAACTAACGTGAAGTAACAATAGTTAGAATATCTTTATCTTTCAATTTATGATCAAGCCCTACTTTTTGAGAATCATGCTTTGCAGAAGTACCAGTTACTATTGCATATCGATATCTATTTTTTAATTCTCTATGAAGTTTTCCACA
This sequence comes from Thermoplasmatales archaeon, assembly GCA_030672305.1. Taxonomy (GTDB): domain Archaea; phylum Thermoplasmatota; class E2; order DHVEG-1; family DHVEG-1; genus SG8-52-3. Next base: position 18,330 of record DAOVGR010000086.1, read on the forward strand.
TGCGTCATTAACAGTATCACCTTGCCTTAGAATTAAGGGTTCCTTATAGTCAACTTGTTTACCAACAGGTTTCATATAAACACGAATTAACTTTAGTTCAGAAAAAATTATATCTCTAAGTTTATCCAGTCCCTTTCCTTTTAAAGCTGATATTTCAATTAACTCCCAGGACTTTTCCTTAATTTTTTTTATCTGTTTTAATAGGACCTCCCTGGATACCAAATCTATCTTATTTATAATTACAATTGCAGATACATAGACCTTATTTTGGACAAAAACATCAATTAGTTGATCCTCGGTTATATTATCACGTATGATTATATTTGCATTAACAACATACTCTGAAGCAATTGATTTAATCAATTCTTCATTAAGATAGGTTAATTTAATTGCAGCTGTAACACTGATTCCACCTTGACCAGTTCTTTTTACTACCACATCTGGTTTTCTTTGATTTAAACGAAGACCTGCTCTGTGAAGCTCTAAGGCCATAAGATCAAGATGAGTCTCATGCTGAGCATCAATCATAAAAAGCACCAAATCCACATTTCTAATAGCAGATAGTATCTCCCTACCACGACCTTTACCTTCAGATGCACCAGATATTAGACCTGGAAAATCTAATAATTGAATCTTAGCACCATTGTAATTCATCATACCAGGAATAACATTAATTGTAGTAAAATCGTAGGAACCAACACGACTTTCAGCATCTGTAAGTTGGTTCATAAGAGTGCTTTTTCCAATACTTGGAAAACCAATAAGGCCAATTGTTGCATCTCCGGATTTCTTAATAGCAAAACCTTTTCCTTTAACACCAGCACTTTTTCTTTTGTCAACATCATCTCTGAGCCTTGCAAGTTTAGCTTTAAGTTTACCTATATGGCGCTCTGTTGCCTTATTTTTTTGAGTATTGAAGATTTCATCTTCAATATCTTTTATTTGTTTTTCAATTTGAGATGTATCCATTATTAAAAAACGCAAATGAATATAGGTTTTATAAAAACAACTGTTTATTATTTTATAATAATCGTTCCAGTTTCACCAATAAATGCTTTCCATCCTTTTTCAACATCAGAAATTATTACTCGTTTACCACCAGATTCAAGAAATCTAATAGCTGCTAATATTTTTGGACCCATACTACCTAAAGGAAAATGTCCCTCTTGGTAGTATTTCTTCAAATCTTCAAGGGACACATCATCTAATGGTTTTTCATTAATGGTTTTATAGTTAAGATATACCTTTTCAACATTTGTCAGAATAAGTAATAATTCTGCATTTATTGCTTCAGCAAGACGCTCAGATGCTAAATCCTTATCAATTACTGCTTCAAGACCATCCAAACCCCATCCTTCTTTTTCAATTACAGGCATTCCTCCTCCACCCGAAGCAATAACAATAATATTATCATCAAGCATTTTATTGATTATTTCTCCTTCTACAATAGATTTTGGATCTGGAGAAGGTACAACAATTCGCCATCCATCAGTTTCTTTTTTAACTTGGAAACCCTCATTTTTAATTTCTTCAACTTCTTCATCTGAATAATAAGGACCAATTGGTTTTGTAGGATTTGTAAACGAACTGTCATTTTCATCAACCAAAACTTGAGTAATTAAGGTTACAACGGATCTGTCAATATTTGCTTTTTTCAAGGCATTTGATATACATTGTTGAATCATATACCCAATAAATCCCTCGCTTTCTGCCACGCAAATTCCAAGAGGCATAGGAGGAGTAACATCTTTAGCTAGATCGTTTTGAAGAAGAATAGCACCCACCTGTGGTCCATTACCATGAGTAATAACGACGTCCCATCCTTCTTTGATGATTTTTACAATCGATTTTGAAATATTACGAGTATTTTCAAACTGTTCAAAAATATTTCCTTCTTGGTCCTCTTTGATTAATGCATTTCCACCAAGTGCAATAACTGCTTTTTTTCTCATAATTACGAGGAGTAGAACATAATCAATATATAAAAAATATGACTATAGTATAAAATTAAACACCCTTATATACTAATAATCTTTTTTATCTTAAAATATGACTTATGAAGAAAAAAGAATTAATCTTGTTAAACAATTAATTTTAGAAAAACGAATCAAAACAAAAGAAGTAGAGAAGGCATTTTTAGAAGTAAAAAGAGAAGAGTTTGTTCCTGATAAAATCAAACATTATGCATATATAGATTCACCTCTTGAAATTGGAAATGGACAAACAATTTCTGCACCACATATGGTAGCAATTATGGTGGAAGGTTTAGACATAAAAAAAGGACAAAAAATATTAGAAATTGGGGCCGGCTCAGGATATCATGCAGCAATTGTATCAAAACTTGTAGGAAATAAAGGCCATGCATATACAATCGAAAGATACTCTTCACTTGCTGATAATGCAAAAAAAAATCTGGAAAAATCTCAAATTAAAAATGTAACAATAGAAATAGGAGATGGTTCAGAAGGATTACAAAAATATGCTCCATATGATAGGATATATGTTACTTGCGCAGCACCAGATATACCAAAACCATTAATTGAACAATTAAAAGATAAAGGAAAATTAATGATACCAGTTGGAAGAATGATATCCCAATTAGAATTAATTGAAAAAACCAATGATAAACTACATACAAAAAATTTAGGTGGCTGTGCTTTTGTACCACTTGTCGGGAAGTATGGATTTTAAAGTTTATAGCCAATGTCTCTTAGGAATTTTTTTCTCCAAGCAATCTCTTCTTTATTCTCAACTCCTTTTGGACTAAAACCATCTATTACCCCAAGTATTCCTCTTCCTTTTTCATTTCCAATTTTTGATTCAGCAATAACTACTTTTGTTGGATTTGCTGTAGCACAATAAATTGAACAAACCTCAGGAATATTTTTGATTTCATTTAAAACATTTAATGGAAAACAATCCTTCATAAATACTATAAATGTATGTCCAGCACCAATATTTGATGCGTTAATCTCTGCTAATTTTTTAAGTTCAGCATCATTTCCCTCGCTTCTTATTTTACATGATCCACTTGCTTCACAAAATGCAATGCCAAATTTACCATTTGGAACTGAGTTTATCATTGCCTCGTAAAGGTCTTCAACAGTTTTTATAAAATGGGTTTGACCTAGGATATAATTCATATCTTCAGGTTTCTCTATTTCAACTGTTTTAATCTCTAAATCCTCCATCAAATCATTCCTCCCAAGTATTACAACTAATTTAATTGCATCAATTAAGTGTTATTTAAAGATTATATAATCTAATGTACAAATTAGTCAAAGATTTTTACTATAAGAAAAATATTTAATAATATGCATAACCAACTGCATATTCAGGTAAATATTTAATTGTATAACTAACTGGTGATCCATTAAATCGATAAAAATTCAAAAAAAGAAAATATCTTATTTTTTAGCGTAATGCTTACTCCATCTAACTCGTCTAGGGATCCGCTTTAATACAAGCATATTCTTCTGGCACTTATTCTTACAGAAATGATAAACAGTACCATCTTTTTTAATATACATTTTACCGGTACCAGGTTCAATTTCATTTCCACAAAATGAACAACTTCTTCTTTCAACCATTAGTGTAAACCTCTATGGACCACGGCCACCAAGTCTCTTTGCTTCTCTTTGAGTTTCACTTAACATTAGAATGTCGCCAAGTTGAATCGGTCCAATAACATTTCTGGTAATGATTTTTCCTTTATCAACACCATCTAAGACCCTAACTTTTACTTGTGAAGCCTCTCCAGCCATACCAGTTCGATCAATTATTTCAACTACTTCGCAAGGTGTCCCTTCTACCATATTCTAACCCTGTTTTTTCAATGTTTCTATCTTTTTTACTATATTTTCAATACCAGCTTTTTCTTTTCCAGGATTTACAATAGCCACTGCAGCAGTCGGAACATGTAGACCAGCAGAGCTACCTAGTTCTTGTTTACTTGGAACATAAGTATATGGAGTGTTTTTTTCTTCACACAAAAGTGGCATGTGGGCAAGAATTTCTTCGGGTGTAACATCCTCTGCCATAACAACAAGCTTTGCTTGTCCTCTCTCAATCTGTTTTGTGGCTTCGTTTGCACCCTTGCTAATCTTACCATTATCTCTAGCTCTTTCAACAAGATCATAGGCTAAATCTTGTACCTCTTTTGGGGCCTGAAATCTCACATATATAACCATTTATTAGCCTCCTTTTTAAGCTTTCATAGATTTTTCTTCTTTAGGAAATGTAAAGCCTTGAATGTAGGGCCTATATAAAAACCTTTTTCAGATATCAGTACTTCGGAATGTACACATCAATAGCATTTTTAATCTTCAGTCCCATTAGTTATTTGGGATGTTAGATGGGAAGTACTCTTGAGGATAGATTAAAAGAGGATATTGTAAAAACGTTGGATAAACATATCACTCTTG
>DAOVGR010000009.1 GCA_030672305.1 Thermoplasmatales archaeon
GATTGGATATATCACAATTGCAATACTAGCAACTGCTACAGCCATAATAATATAAAAGATTACTCCAATAATCACTTGTTTTTCATTTTCAGAAGTCTCAGTAAGATAATCTGAATCATCTCCTCCACTAATATCTGAGAGGGATCCTAAAAAAACACCACTTATTATAGGTGTTACTGTTGCAATTATGAATAATGCTCCCACAATTATTGCAGTCTTTCTATATGAATCCATTTTTTTTCTCCCCCTTTTAATAAAATCCCAAAACAGTTAATTATTAATAAAAATAGTGATAAGTAAGAGATTTGTCTCGGTTTTACCGGTAAAAAGGAGTTGGGGACACTTCTTCGAAAAATCTTGTTTTTCTCCTGTAAAAAACGTTAAAAAATGCAGGGGACGAGATTTGAACTCGCGGACCTCTACAGGACAAGGCCCTCAACCTTGCGCCGTTGACCAGGCTTGGCTACCCCTGCAAAACAGAGCTTCTCAAAATAATAAATACAATATTTATCTTTTCTGGTGCTAACTTTAAATATTATTTATGTCAATATTGCATATATCACTTAATTCTTTATGAAGAGAAACAAGGCGTCTTGCATATTCTTTGTGACCTTCTGATAATGCCTTTTCAATTGCCTTTTCAATTTTTTGTTTTCTGTTATTATCAATCAAAGAATCAGCATGACTAACTATTTTTTCCTCCAATGTTTCAGGAATATAATTTTTTGCAGGTAAGCCTAATTGTTTTGCTTCCTCAGACTCTAGACCTGCACCAATATGTCTCTTAATAATGTTAATAATTATATCTGGTAAACCTAACTCCTTAGCAATCTTTACTCCTTCAATTGCATGATCTATATCATGGGTTTTGGACCGTCCAATATCATGAAGCAGTGCTCCTGCTTCTACCAGTATTACATCTGCTTTTGCTTTTTTTGCAATTCTTATAGCAACGTCCCTAACAGCTATACAATGTCTAATTACCTCTTCAGGACAACCACTAATTTTAAGATAATTGAGACATTCCTTTGGAGTTGGTATAGAATCCATATGATAACCTAACTATCTTTTGATATGACCCTTTTTCCTTTATCAGTCGGTAGGATTTCAATTTTTCCATCAAACTTTTTCTTCTGCCATAAACCCCTTGTATAACTATCAAGAAATATTGCAAGTGCAGAAACTTCAGAATGAGGTTGATTTCCGATTGATACATTAAAATCAGCTTTTTCATAAATCAAGGGACGAACTTTTTCAGCTCCAACTATAATTAGCAAATCCTTGCTTTTATCTATTTTTTTAATTGATTTTCCAAATTCCTCACCATACATTGTTAGATGAACAATTATTCCATTCCAGTCTCTTATTATTTTTTTTATATCAACTCCTGATTCTATTTTGAAAAATCCTCCAAAACGATTACAAATAGAAAAAATAGTATCCTCAATTTTTTTATCCTTTGCATCAATGATGATTTTATCTGCACCAAAAGCTCTTGCAACAAGTGCAACATGGGTTGTAATTCGCTTATCCCTGCTAATTCTATGACCTATTCTTAAAACTGTTATCATTTAAAGACAAATAGATGAAAAAAGAATACAATTAAAAACTATTTCTTTTGTTTAGGTTTGAAACCTTTACTAAATGTGCCATCTGTATTTTGTATCAATACCGATGCATTTTTTTCTTGAGCAATCTTTCTTGCCTGTGCTATCGCGCTTTCTTTTTTTCTATGATGACTATAAATTTTTCCATGCCCTCTCACAGCCCAGTCTCCCTTAACTTGACCAGGCTGAGGTTTACTCACAACGTAAATTACATTTGAAGGTTTTCTTGATGGGAGAGTTTCTCTAGTTCTTGAAATTATTTTATCAACCTTTTTATCTAGTTCTGCTATAGGTTTAACAACTTTTTTTACTTCCAGAACATCAATATTTTTTTCAATGGAATCCATATCTCTCCATATTCTTTGATTAGATAAAACCTGTTTTTTCCCTCTTTTTGCTGTATGAGAACTAGAATAAAGTGTTTCTTTGTACTCTGCTAAAATTTTCTCCTCTTCTTCAAGGTTTTCCTCTTCCGTTATAGTTTCTTGAGGTTCTGTGATCTTTTCATCTTTTATAGGTTCCAGGGGTTCAGTTTTCTCCTCCTCTTTAGATTTTGATTTACTAAATAGTTTCCACCTTGGCATATAATGATGTCCCCCATATGGATTAACAGACTATATGCTAAGCCTTATTTGTTGATAAATCTTTTTCTTTAAAATTGAACTAGTCTGTATAATTCTTTATTTATTATCATCTTTTAGATAGATATATCTAGCTTTAAAAAGAATGAAAACTAACATTATCGTTAAAGTCATAATAAATGCAATTATAATTGACCAAGGAATACTAATATCATCTGAACCGTAAGATTCACTCTTTTCTACAACCTTACTTCCTACAACAGCAAAGGTTGAAAATCCTGGAGATGCTGCAGTATAATATATGCATGTTTCATTTTCATTGTTGAGTGTTGTGGATAGATTTTGCCAAACACCATCATGATATCGTATTAATTTTATTGTTGTTCTATCAATATGGTTTTCTGTTATCCAAGTTTTTTCTACTTTAAAATTAAACTCCAATGAGTTTATCTCTTCTTCATCTATGAATGTATCATTTGCAATAAGTTTTATATCAAGATACTTATAGATAGATACATTCTTTTTTGGTGGATCAATTATTTCTTCTGGTTTTTCTTTTAATTTAATTATTGTAACTTTTACTTCCTCAAGATTTGTTGAGGGAGTAAGCTTAACACTATCAATATCCACAGAGGATTCAATTTTAACTTCTTTTTCTATTCCACTAGACAAATCTCCTAGTGTATTTTCAGAAATTGATACAATTTCATTTGTTGACACAATTCTTTCGTTTGGTGCATAATAAAAAGTATCATCATCAAACAAAGATATTCCAGAAGAGTTAGTTGATTTATTATCCACAATTAAAGAATTACTACTAGTATCAGTAGTTTTATCATCCACAACATAGGAATTACCACTAGTATCAGTAGGATTTTCATCCACATCAGATGAATCACTGTTAGTACCAGTGGGTGTATCATCTACAACAGTTGATCCACTATCAGAATCAGTAGGAGTATCTTCCTCAACTATTGTACTGCAACCTGAATCAGTTGTTTTTGTATTTCCATCTGCACCATCAGAAGTAGTCATAGATGCTATTGAAAACGGGATTAACAATAATTCAAGAATAAAAAAAATCACAATAAAATTAATTAATAATTTTCTATGTAAAAATTTCTTAGTAAAATGTTTACTCTTAATATCAAATATTTTCCTCACTCTTCCACACCCAGATTTTTTCTCCTTATTGTGTTATATTCTTCAAATTATCATATTTATATTCTTCGTGTCAAAATGTCAAAGTGAAATAATAAAAATAAATAATCATTTCAATAGAAAAAAGAAAAAAAACAATATTTTATAATACCCAGCAATATAAAAAATCAATATTAATTTTTATTTAAAATCTTCTCAATTTTTTGTTTGAGATCTGGAAGTTGAAATGGTTTTTCAATAAAATCTTCACCAAGAAAACCACCAGCATTTTTAGCAATCTGATCTTTTCTGGCTGTAAGGAAAATTATTGGTAACTCCTCACTGGATAATTTCTCTCTAATTTTTTGAAAAGTTTCCCATCCGCTCATTACAGGCATCAGTATATCTAAAATAATTAGATCAGGAATCTGATTATTGTCTAATAGTTCAAGACATTCCTTTCCATTTTCTGCAGTAATTATTTCGTAATTTGACCCTAAGCTTTCTAGCCCATTTTTAATAGTATAGATAACACCAGGATCATCATCAACAATCATTATCTTATTTACCATCCTTCCTACCTCTAATAGGAGATATATTAAGTCCTTAATTATTTTTCGCAACCAGATTTAAAGTAAAATAAAACGTTGAACCCTTTCCAATCCCTGGGCTATCAGCCCATATCTTTCCGCCGAGTTTCTCAACAATACGTTTACATATAGAAAGACCAAGACCAACTGAGTCTTTTAATTTTACAAATTTATCTGCTCTATAAAATTCATCAAAAATCCGTTTTAATTGATCTTTTTCCATACCTTTCCCATTATCACATACCGAAACTGTTACAGTAGCATTATCTTTTTTTGCATCAAGAGTGATTTTACCTCCACCTCCCCCCATGTATTTAACTGCATTAGTAATAAGGTTATGAAACAACTCAGCAAGTCTTAATTTATCTGCTTTTACAACGATATCTTTTGAAATATTGTTTACAATCTCAATTTTATTTTCCTTAAATATTAGCTTTTGTGATTCAACAACACCATTTGATACTTCTTCCAGATTCAAATCTTCAATGTCAAACTTAATGTCAGAAGACCTAAGCCTTGCTAGTTGCAATGTTTTAAAGATTAAATCCCTCATATATTCAGCATTTCGATTCATTAGCTGCAATGCTTCCTTGATCTTAGGGTCTTTTTCTTGCTCTATAAGCATTGGAAGAAGACCAATTAAAGGCTGTAAAGGATTTTTAAGGTCATGACCAAGTTGACCAATGAACTCATCCTTTTGTTTCAATAGATTTTCTAGAATCTTATTATATTCAAAGATTTTATCCCTAGACTCTTTCAAATCTTTAGCCATCTTATTAAAAGCAGAAGCAAGTTCACCAAGCTCATCTTTTGATTTAATTTCTACCTTTGTATCCAGGTTTCCTTGTCCAATAACCTTTGCACTATCTCTAAAAGTAATAATAGGTCTTACAATAGCCCGACTGAGAAGATATAAAAATGTAAAAATTAGTAAAAACAGACTAACTGTAGAAATTAAAACGGTCCACTTAACTTGAGATTCAAGTTCTTCTTCAAAACGAAGGTATGCATCATTCATAGATAACACAAGTTCATATGTTCCTAGGATAACTCCAGTAAAGTTAATGGGATACAACATAATCAGTTCATGTGAGACCTCGCTGTGTTCTGAAATTATATAAATATGATCTTGCTCAAATGCATTAAAATTACAAGCTATTGTATCTTTTTCTTCTCCTTGAATATAAGGATTTGATATTTCTCCGATCGAATCATTATCTGTTGAGAAAAAAACAATCAAGTTACCTGTTTCATTTGGTATATTTATTGTAATTTTTAAAATATTATCACTATAATCAGGTGGTATTGATTTTAAAAACTCATTAGTTTTATTCATTAACATTTTTTTATCATTTAGGTTCGTACTATTTCCAATCATTGCATTAAGAGCTTGTACATGAGAAGATGCAGTTTCATAATATGGATTTTCAAAAAATATATCTTCATAGTTAATATTAAAAAAATATAGATTTACAAATCCAATTGATGCAATGGTGAGAGCTGAAACTATAACTACTATAAGAGTTAGTTTTAATGATAGGCTGATGTTTATCTTTTTTTTCATTATTATTTCGCCTTTGTTAAAATAAATTTATTAAGAGTTCGCAATCCCATCTCTTATATGAAAACACTTTTTAATTTATAATAATTTGGAGAAAAAATCTTTTTAAAACTATTCAAAATATTAGAATAAACCTAAATCCTCAAATTCGCTTTTATCTGTTGCCTCGCCTACAGTGAGAAAATGTAAGGAGAAAGCCTTACAAAAAAATATATCTTAAATATCTATTACGTATAAAGTTAGTAAGTGAGCAATTATGCCAAAGGTTAGTTTAGACATTGAATCCTTTAAAGCTCTTGCTAGTGAGACAAGGCTTGATATACTTAGGGTTCTTGATGGAAAAAAAATGAATTTAAATGAAATAACGAAAGCTACAAAATTACATAAAATGACCTTGCACGAGCATTTATCAAAACTAACATCTGCTGGTTTTATTAAAAAAATAGAAAGAGAAGGACATAAATGGGTATATTACAAGCTTTCATGGAAAGGACAGGGACTTCTTCATCCTGAAAATACAAGGATTGTTGTTATGTTTAGTATGACTTTTTTTTCTTTACTCTTTGGAATAATTACTTTTGTTAGTTATATAAGACAACAACCTATTTCTCCAGCTCGTGAACTTATGATGGATGCAAAATCTGAATCTATAGCTTTAGCTGTAGATCCATTTTTTTTGTATCTTACAGTTATTTTTATGATAGTTTTTTCTACGCTTTTAGTCGTTTCAGTTTGGAGATATAAAAAGAATAAGCCACAAAAACTCTAATAATATCCTTTTTTATTTGTTTAGAGAATTTCTAGGGGCTTATGGTCTAGTGGTTATGACGTCGCCTTCACATGGCGGAGGTCGCCGGTTCAAATCCGGCTAAGCCCATAACGTTCAACATGAGAAAATATGTTAGATTGATGGTTTTTTGCCAGTAAAAGTGCATTCAAATCTCGTATTGTCTGATGGACGCAAGGATGATTGATATATAATAAAAATCTAAGAAAAATATAATAGTTTAATGTGGATATTCTATAAAATGATAACATGGATGAAGAAAGAGATAAAAAATGTCCTCATTGTGGGCATATCTTCTCTTTTGATTTTAGAATATGTCCACATTGCGGCAAGAAATATGATAAAAAATATTGATATTCCACATCCATCTTAATCTGAATTCACTAATGTTAGTATTTTTTCCGTTTTTTCCATGATGATAGAATAATATTTCGCAGTTCATCAATGTCTTTTGCATTTACCCACCCTTCTTCAAAATCGGTTTCTTCAGCGATCTGGACTATCCACATAAGCGAATGGAGATAGAAGCTCTGTTGGTCAGGGGAGGCAACAATCATAAAGAACGCATGAACTGGTTTGGCATCATCAGAAAGTTTAATGCCCTCTTTACTTCTGACTAAAATTATCTCAAATTTATTACGCCCCTTGATAATATGTGAAAAAATAGCAATACCTGGATGCAAAATGATATCAGAATCCTTCTCACGTTTCTTAAGATGATCATATAATTTATCTTTGTCAATATCTAATCGTTCAGCTAATTTATTAGCGATCAGCCATGCGAATTTGTCAGGACGCTCGTATTTGTAAACATCAATAACCTCACATTTTTTAATGAGTTCTTCAAATCGTTTCTCAGTGACATCATCCCTTTCTATGAGGATTTCACGTAATTCCTCATCCACCAAGTAACCAGTTGATTTTTCACCAGTGAGTCTTTCAACTACATGAAGAAGTGAATATTCTCTCCATATTTTATCACGAGCAAAAAACCAATACCAGCAGAACCCAAAAAAAATGAAAACTCCGACGATAACCATTGGAATAAGGCCCATTTCAAAGATGAGAAATACAAGTCCACCAACTCCTGCAATTTGAACCCAGGGATAAAATGGAGAACGGAACTCAGGTCTATAGTGCCGTATCTTACTTTCTCTCATAATAATAAGTGAAAGCATTACAAACAAAAACAACAACATTTTAAGGAGCGAAGCTGTCTTCACAAGACTTTCAAGGTCTAAAAACAAAATTACAAAAATCATAAAACCAGATGTAAATAGTATTGAAAACGTTGGAGTTCCTCGCTTTGATAGCTTTGCAAAAGAATATGGAAGAAGCTGGTCTTTACCCATAGCCATCGGGTCACGAGATGCCGCAAGAATTCCAGCATTAGCGGTTGTAATAAATGCAAGAATCGCAGCTATAGCCATAACCATGCCACCAATTCCCCAAAGAAAAGGAATGCTATCTGCGCCAAGAGAAATTGGTGTAAGAGATACGCTTAATTGAGAAGGATTTGCCACCCCTATTGTTACAAAAATAACAAGTATATAAATGAGAGAAATAATGCCCCATGCAAAAAACATGCCAAGAGGGATATTACGTCCAGGATTCTTACATTCCTCAGCAACACTACAAACCTTAGTAAGGCCACCAAAAGATACAAAAATAAGACCTGCAGTTGAAAAAATAGAACCATATCCATATGGAGCAAAATTGCTGAAATGAGATGGCTGGATAAAGAAGAAACCTGCAACGATATAAAAAACAATAAGGGATAGAAGTCCAACAACCAATGCTATCTGTGTTTTTCCTGAGTGTTTTACTCCACGAATATTTATAATTGTGAATATAATACAGAAGAAAACAGCAACCAGCCTCATCTGCATCTCAGTGAAACCAGGATTAAGTAAAACAGCAAAAACACCTATTCCAACCAGGGCAAAAGCACTTTTAAAAGCAAGAGAAAACCATGCGGCAAATCCACCAATTGTGCCCATCATCGGTCCCATACTTCGGTCTATAAAGTAAAAAGTTCCACCTGCTTTTGGCATAGCTGTTGAAAGTTCTGCTTTTGATAGCATTGCAGGTATAACTAAAAGACTTGCAATTGCATAGGCTATTAAAATAGCAGGTCCTGCTTTGGAGTATGCTATTCCAGGTAGTATAAATAATCCTGAGCTAATCATAGCTCCAGATGCTATACAAAAAATACTAAGAAGCCCAAGCTCTTTCCTTAGACCCTTGGTCTCCTCACGCTCACCCATTTAGTTAGTGTATAGCATTTCTATAATATATTTCTTATCCTAATAGCTCTTGGTAAAATCCAGTGACAAGTAAAAATGAATATTATAGGTCACAGCGTTGGTATACTTCTGAAAAAAGTGGCTTACAGGAGTAGATCTTGATTTTTCAGATAACAATATCGGTATCCATATTCCCCCCAATACTAATGAAAATAATAATGATTTTTCAAATAATAAAATTGATATCGAAAGAGAAATTATACCATCTGGTAATGAGCTATTCTTAGTTTTTGGATTGGTTATTGTAATAGTTATTATTGGAATTATCTTTTTTAGAAAAAGAACTGTACTTTAAGTTTGGATTGTTTTTGATGTTCAACCTAAAGGTTTTCTTCTATTGGAATTAGTATTAAAGAAAATATTTTGTTAATTTTCAGTAAAAATGGTTGATAGTATAGTATCGTATTAAAAAAATAATCGTCAAATACATTACATATACATTTGAAGAAAAAAATAAATACTTATAAACTAATTAATCATACATACCTCAAGTGGAATCACAAATTTATAACAAAAACCAATAAACGTCAAATACATTACATATATACTAGGAGAAAAAAATAAACATTTATAAACTAGTTAATGATACATACTTTGAGCGGGATGGTGCACTCATCAGAAGGGAAGGATAAAAAATTACAATTTTTTTGTCCACATTGTAATAATACTAACATTATCCAAGATAGACATCCCAATATTGGAAAAATCCAATATTATTGTAAATCCTGTAAAAAATACTTTTCGGAGGATACTTTAAAAGGTTATCCACCTTCAAATATTCCTTTTCCTCTTATTGCTTATCTTTTATACTTTCGTAGAAAGATACCTGAATTTTCTAACATGCGGAAGTATCGTAAGTTTGTAAATTATTGGTTAAAATATCTTAAGGTTAGTGACCAAGAGGTTTCTCGTCAGACTATCCATCATTGGATTAAAAATTATGATAAATTTCTTGATAAGGTTATTAGTTTTTCTAAGTCTCGTGATTTTGTAAGACAGAGGGTTTCTGAGGTTCATCCTGTTCCCGTTCGTAAGCCCATCCCATATGGAAGAACCTTGAAAGTTTTGGAAAAGAAGTTTGGTAAGACATACTGTGTTGATTTAGCTCGTCACAATCCTGTTTTTTTCCAGGATTTAGTGGACATCGTTAGTAAGCATGGTGTGTTTATTTGGGAGTTTCTTGAGAATGAATTTGGAGGTGGCAGCGTAAGCTATCGATCCTTACCTGTAGGCTAGTGGAGCAGAAAGTGATATGAAATGTTAGAGGAAGAAAAGATTCGGAACTTATCCCGGATTCAAGGGGAGATCGATAGCGGTAGCTTGAAATCTCGTAGTTATCAGAATTCTTCCTCAAATATTGATAATGCTGTAGATCGTGTTCTCGCTAAACATTACAGAAAAAAAATCTTTGATAGTGCTAAGAGACGATTGCCTTGGAAGCAGGTTTTGGCTGTTGTTTTGGCTTTATTTGTTGTTTTTGCTGCGGTTCCGTATGTGTTACCTCCGTTGTATGGTGATTTCAATTCTGAAGTTTCTATTATCCTTAGCCCTGAAAACATCCACAACAATAACACCCTGTTTGTAAATGTAACAATCCCTGCTACATATAATATCACCAATGTAACAGTAGATATGGCTGGCATTGAGACAGTTAATTTGTCGATTGTTGATAATACTACGATAGAACAGCTATGGCAAGCTGTTTGGGTTGTTCATGATGCACAACCTGGAGAAAATATTGTAACGATTACAGCATTAGATGTAAATAACAGGTCTTATTATGCTGGTGTGAGATGGAATGTTCTACCTGAATATACTGCCGAAGAAAACCAATCATCAGAAAATGAAACAAGCAAGACTAATGAAACTGCAGTAAATGAGACAATACCTGGAGAAAATGAAACTGAAGAACCACCAGATAGCGATATAGTTCCAGAAGATACCGCCGATGAAGATGGAATTATAGAACCGATTGATTCAGATGTGAAAACTTTCTACAATGGAACCGAGAATAGTATTGAGTTAGAAGAAAAAAGAACTCTTTATTCAAAAACTTTTCTTACTGAAGATGGATTATATCAAGAAAGAATTGGAATTGGCCCCGTTCACTATACTGATGAAGACGGGACTCTGGAAGATATTGATACCCACTTTGTTTTATCTGATGATTTAGAATATGATTATGAGGTGACAAAAGGATTTTATAAAACGAAATTTAAAAAGAAGTTAGACTCTGAAAGTTTAGTTGAGTATCGTTTCAATGATTTTGTTACTCTAATACAACTTCTTAATTTGAGTTGGTCAAATGAGAATGGAGAAAAAGAGATAATTTCGCAACCTCATGCAATTGAAGGTATAGTTCAGGGTAACAGAATAAGATATCTAGATGCCTACGGCCCAGGGCTTGACATCGAATTTTTGTATCATCCACAGTATTTCGGGAAGTACCTAATTATTGATAGTTTTGACAGTTTACCTGTGCAAAATTCTACAGGAATTTCTCCTTATTTAGAATTTAATTTTAAAATGTATCTTCCTAGCAATTTAGAAATTTATGTCGATGGTCAGAGATGGGATGGTCAGGAAGTTGTCACTCAGGGAATGGTTGAATTTAAAGATAAAAACTCTGGGGAAACCCAATTTTTCTTTAAAGAGCCTTACTCATTAGATAGCCAAGGCAACAGAAACCCAGTTAGTCTTTCTTTGGAAAAACAAGGTTCTGATATTTTAATTTCAAAACGAATTGATAAAAGCTGGTTGGAACAAGCGACGTATCCAGTCAAGGCTGACACAGAAGATACCATTTATTTAGAGGGTGATGTTTATGATATGTATGATGAGGGTGGTACAAACTATGATAATAGTAATGTTGTCCAAATAGGTAGATCAGGCTCCGCGTATTGGGATGGATATTGGGCCTTTAATATCTCAGAAGATATTATTAATTCGACGATTAATTCAGTGACATTTACTGGTTATGCTTCTCAGAATGATGTCAATGTTGATCCAATAATGTATGGGCTTCAGCAAGAGGATTGTCCAGCTCTCGAGGGATCTGAGGATCCAAGCACGTATACTAGAACCACTGCGAGTTATACCTGGACTACTTTACCGGGAAGTGGGACCGGGAGTAAAACTACCGGTGATATTGATAATATCTTTAACGAATGGATAAGCGATTACACTCATAGCAGTTCGCCAGATAGATTTGGTGTTGTTTTAGATAATACTGGTCAGGGTAATAATAAAGAAGTATTCTTTTATGATTACAGTCATGCCTCTTATAGTAGTCATACTTATTTGACTGTTAATTATTCGGTGCCTCCAGAAAATAATCCACCAACACCAGATCCATTGACGTGGGCTACTGTACCTTATGAAACAAGTTCAAGTAGTATTACGATGGTTGCAACAACGGCATCTGATGATACTCCACCAATTAGCTATTTCTTTAATGAAACGACTGGGAATTCTGGTGGAACAGATAGTAGTTGGCAATCAAGCACCACCTATACAGATAGTGGTTTGTCTGAAAACACACAATATGGTTATGAAACAAGAGCTAGAGATAGCAATTCAACACCAAATGTTGGCAATTATAGTACACCTATATCTTATGAGTATACAGATGTAGATCCTCCAACTGATAATGAACTCACTCTAACTCTTGGAGTAACTTGGATGAATGCAACGGTAACAGCGCCACCAAATCCAACAAGTGGTTCTACCGGTAGTAATTTCACTTGGATTACAGGTGGTGCAACAATTAGTGATTGGCAGAATGGTATTTACTATCATAATCGGACAGGACTAACTGAAAACACAAACTATGGGTGCCAAGTACAGTATCGTAATGGAGATGCTGAGGCAAGTAGTTTTAATCCCTCTGAAAAAACAAACTATACTCTGTGTAATCCTCCTACAGATGGTGAATTCACTATCGATGGCCATGGTATTAATTGGATTAATATGAGCGTCGCACATCCTACCAATCCTTCAGCAGATAGCACCGCAGCATATTTCGAATGTGTAACTGGTGGAGCACCTGATAGCGGTTGGGTAACTGACTCAGAAAGCGGTCGATATTATTATAATGCTACTGGATTGAGTAGTAGTACAACCTTTGGATATAGAGTTAGATATCGTAATGGAAATGGCATAGAGACAACGTATACAAGTGAGAAACAAGATACAACAGATTTTGGAGCAGCAAAACCAACAGTGATAACTAACGAGTCAACAGGCGTAGAAGAAACCAATGCGACACTACATGGATGGCTGCAAAATAATGGTTCAGCTAATACAATTTGTTATATCCTTTGGGATACAAGTAATCCACCTGCAGCAAACAATGTATCTCAGGGTGTAATTGCAAATGGAGCAGAATTCAGCTATGATACAAGTGGTACCGGACCTCTCACAAGAGGAACATTATACTACTTCGACACAAAAGCAAACAATTCTGAGGGATGGGATGAATCCGGTGGTGTAAGAGCATTTCTTACCAAACCAGATCCGCCGACTGGCTTAACAGCACAGGCAAACAGCAGCACTATGATATATCTCATATGGAATATTGGAATAGGAGCAAACAATACCTATATCGAAAGAAACAATACTGCTAATTGGGCACGAGGAGACGGAACAGAGATATATAATGGAAGTGGAACCAATTATGAAGATACTGGACTAAACGAAGGAACAACATATTACTACCAAGCTTGGGGATATGCAAATTGGACATATAATCCAACTCTACATCAATGGTCAGATGATAATGTAAGTGCAAATAACAAAACCAATACACTACCAACAATAACTAATGAAGTACCATCTAATGAAAGCACGGGTATAATTGTGACGCCACAGATGAATATAACAGTGAACGATGCTGATGGTGATTCAATGAATATCAAATGGTATAGTAATAGCAGTGGTACTTGGAAAGTTTTTGGAACAAACACATCTGTTGGTAACGGAACTTATTATCAAACAAATAGTAACTTCAGTGGTTATGGTATAACCTATTATTGGAATGTAAGTGTAACTAGTAACAGTGAAACAAATGATTCTGATATATATCACTTTACAACCGGATCAATAGATACCTCAGTTAATACGATTTCTCCTTATATTATAACTTATTCGCCGTTAGATATCAATGCTACGGGTGATTCTGGTTTAGATAATGTAACATTATATTATCGATGGAGCGATGACAATCAAAGTTGGGAACCATGGACCGTATTGACTTATGATGACTTTGAAACTGGTGATTTTGGAAACTATACAGATGGTGGTGAAGATTGTTCTCTTTATAGTGGTGGTACATATGCTCATAGCGGTACTTATGCTGCGGATATTCAGGATGACAATGGAGATTTATCATCATTTTATCATACAAGTAGTATAGATGTTGATACATTAGGTTATACTCGTATAAAGGTTGATTTCTGGTTCTATTCTGTGAATTTGGGTTCTGGTCATGATTTCTTTGTAGAATATTATGATGGTTCAACATGGCAGATAGTAGAGACTTATGTTCAGGGTACTAATTTTGTTAACGATCAATTTTATCATGAAACCGTTTGGATTAATGAAACTGTTTATACATTTCCGTCTGATATGCAGATTAAATTTAGATGTGACGCTGGGAATAATAATAACGATGTTTATATTGATGATATTTGGATTAATGCTACGACGGAAGAAGCTGGAGGGAATGGTATAAATTGGACTGTATGGATTAATCCAAACAATCCTGATAGTGACTACACAAATGGTGGTTGGAACTGGTCCTTTATCTTTCCCAAAGACAAGGGTTACTTTGAGTTTTATAGTATAGGTAATGAATCTGGATCGGCAAATGAAACAGCTCCAAGTACTGCTGATGCAATATGTTATTATAATGCACTTCTCAATACGTCGGTTGATGCGATCTCTCCATATAATATTACATCAACACCGTTAATTATTACTGCTACCAATTATACTTCAGCAGATAAGGTTATATTGTATTACCGCTGGAGCAATAATAATTGGTCATCTCAGTCTCAATGGAAGACATTAACCTATGATGATTTTGAATCAGGATTTGGTAATTATACTGATGGCGGTGGTGATTGTTCTCTATATACTGGTGGAACTTTTGCTCATCAAGGAAGCAATGCTGTAAATATACAAGATAATAACATGGATGCTTCATCATTTTATCATACAACGGGAATAGACGTTTTTACACCAGGGTATAATAGTATAAAGGTAGATTTCTGGTTCTATGCAAGTGGCTTGGCAAATGGTGAGGATTTCTGGGTACAATATTATGATGGTGTAAGTTGGAATATAGTAGCAGATTATGATGCCGGAACTGATTTTGTAAACAATCAATTTTATAACAAAATTGTTTGGATTAATCAATCAGATTATACATTTCCAACTGATATGCAGATTAAATTCACATGCGATGCTTCTTCGGACATCGACGATATTTATATTGACCAAGTTTATGTCAATGCTACACCAACAAACATGAATTGGTCTATATGGAATAACATCAGCAATCCTGACACATCTTATCCCTTTAGTTGGAGTTTCAACTTCCCAAATCATACTGGATACTATGAGTTTTACAGTATTGGAAATGAATCAGGTGAACCTAATGAAACAGCTCCGAGTAGTGCTGATGCAATTTGTTATTACACAGCCCCAGATCTCCCGATAGTCGTAACAAATGGTTCTATTGGTATAGAGGAAACTAATGCGACACTACGCGGATGGCTACAATACAATGGTTCTGTTGATACCACCTGTTACTTCTTATGGGGTATCCAGAACCCACCAACAAATCAAAATGTGTCTCAAGGCATAATAACAAATGGAACAGAATTTAGCTATGATACAAGTGTCACTGGACCACTTACAAGAGGAACACTTTATTACTTTGACACAAAAGCAAATAATTCTAGAGGATGGGATGAATCCGGTGGAGTAAGGGTATTTCTAACAAAACCAGATCCGCCATCAGGTTTTACAGTAAGGACAAACAGCAGCAATATGATCTATATTAATTGGACTGTAGGAGATGGTGCGAACGTAACTTATGTTGAACGAAATGCCAGTGGTCAGAGTGTATGGGCGCGTGGTGAGGGAATAATGATATATAATGGTAGCAACACGAATTTTGAGGACAGTGGTCTTGCTGAAAATACACAGTATTACTATCAGGCTTGGAGTTATGCAAACTGGACGTATATTTCAACATTATATCAATGGTCTGATAATAATGCAAGTGCAAGCAACAAAACCAACAGCATTCCAGCAATTGAACTCGTAATTCCAGCCCCCAATGGTACGACAGAGGTAAGCCCGCTACCAATATGTAGGATATGGGCAAACGATACGGATGGAGACCAACTCAATGTTTATTGGTATGAGAATTCATCAGGATTATGGATTTTAAGAAATACAAATAGTAGTATAGATGCAAACTCAACAGTTAACTACACATTCTTGCAATTCAGCAATTATTCTACGACTTACTACTGGAAGGTCGCAGTTAATGATAGCAAAGACAACATTACTGAATGGTATTACTTTACTACCGAAATAAACAATCCTCCAATTTTAAGTGGGGAAAATCCATCTAACCAGTCAACAGGAATTGCCACTGATTTATCAGCGACAAATGTCACAATTAATGATACCGAAGGAAATCTTATGGACTGGACAATTGAAACAACTCCAAATATCGGTAGTAATTCAAACAATGGTGCAAGTAATGGAAGTATCACATGTACTGTTTCGGGATTAACCACAGGGACAACCTATTATTGGTATGTAAACGTCACAGATGGAAAGGAATGGACAAATGAAACCTATTACTTTATTACAAATTATCCACCAGTTTTAAGCAACGAGAATCCTTCAAATCAGTCAACAGGAGTTGCAATATCAACATCCACAATAAATGTCACAATTAATGATGCCGAAGGAGATTTAATGGATTGG